>CAYGVP010000171.1:0-3396 GCA_964353385.1 uncultured Dehalococcoidaceae bacterium | reverse complement strand
ACCCCCTACCTTCGCGATGCAAACGCGACGTTCTCCCGAGTGAACTACGGCCCCGGGCTGACGTAGAAATTATAGCATATTTTATACGCCTCTCCATATTCTTGCTACACTCCAGCTTTGTTGCTATACTTGATATGTCATTTTTCTAATGGTGTAGCTATGGAATACGAAACTGTCATCGGGCTGGAAGTGCACGCCCAGCTATTGACCAAGAGCAAGATGTACTGCGGATGCAGCACGGATTATGCCAGCGCGCCGCCCAATACCCACGTCTGCCCCGTGTGCCTGGGCATGCCCGGCGTCCTCCCCGTCATTAATAAGCAGGCTATAGAATACACCATGATGACCGCCCTTGCTTTAAACTGCCCCATCTCGGAATATACCAGGTTCGACCGTAAGAACTACCCCTACCCCGACCTTATGAAAGGCTACCAGATTTCACAGGCTTATGCTCCCATCGCAAAAAAAGGCCATATTACCATTGAAGTTGATGGCGTTGCCAGGCAAATCGGCATCAACCACATCCACCTGGAGGAAGATGTCGCCAAGCTTTTGCACCGCGCCGGACCCGGCGGTGAAGACTACAGCCTGGTGGATGTCAACCGTTCCGGCGTGCCGCTGATGGAGATCGTAAGCGAACCGGACCTGCGCTCGCCCGAGGAAGCGCGTCAATATCTTATCAAACTGCGCAGCATTTTGCAGTATCTGGGCGTTTCTACTGGCAACATGGAGGAGGGAAGCTTCCGGTGCGATGCAAATATCAGCATACGGCCTGCAGGCGACACGGAACTCGGCCTAAAGGTGGAAGTAAAGAACCTGAACAGCTTTAAAGCTGTGTTCCTTGCTATGGAATATGAAGCCAAACGCCAGCGTAAAGCCGCCGCCGAAGGTAAAAAGCTCGTCCAGGAGACGCGGGGATGGGTGGAACCGGAAGGAAAGACCGTCTCCCAGCGCAGCAAGGAATACGCCCACGATTACCGTTATTTCCCCGAACCCGACCTCCCACCGCTAATAATAGGTCGTGAGTGGGTAGAGGAAGTGCGTAAAAAGCTCCCCGAACTACCGGAAGCCCGGTGCGATAGGTTTATTGCACAATACGAACTCCCGATTTACGACGCCAGCTTGCTCACCGGCTCCAAAGCTGTGGCTGACTATTTTGAGGAAGGCGTAAAGGCCGATAAAGAAGTGCAAGCTAAAGAATTCAGCAACTGGCTGCAGGGCGAGGTCAGCCGAATTATGAATGCCGGCAATATCGATATTGAAACGTTCCGGAAGAAAGTTAGCCCCGAGATGCTTTCTGCCTTGATATCAAGCTCGCACGGCACAATAAACACAGCTACCGCCAAGTCCGTCCTTGAAGAAATGTATAAATCAGGCCAGAGCGCCGCGGAAATTATTAAAAAACGAGGCCTTAGCCAGATCAGCGATACCGGCGAGCTTGAGAAAATAGTAGCAGAAGTGATAAAATCAAATGTGCAGCCTGTTGCCGACTATAAAGCCGGGAAAGAAACGGCTCTTATGTTCCTGGTCGGCCAGGTGATGAAGGCGAGCAAAGGGCGGGCTAATCCGCAGCTTGTCAATGAGGTCCTGAAAAAGAAACTGGCTGAAGTATAGTTAAGGATTGGTGGGGGAAGAATAATGGAAACTTATTTATATATTGCGCAAATAGTCGTCGCCGTAGCAATAATACTCTTATCGCTGCTCCAGGTAAAGGGAGGCGGGCTGGGCGGCATCTTCGGCCAGGCGGATACGGTTTACCGCACCAAGCGGGGCTTGGAAAAAACCCTCTTTCAGTTTACTATCGTCATGGTTGTTATTTTCGTTATCCTCGCGATTGTTGCCTTTATCATTAACACCAGAAGCAGCGCAACTTCTACTACCGCATTCCTGTTCTAACTTTACTGATTAAACCCGATTAAGCACGCGTAGCGCACGCAGGGTGACCCATTTGTTAGGCTGCTTTTTAGCGCCGAAGTCCACCCAGGTTTTGCCGGTATAATCATATTCCAGCAGCCAGCGCCCTTGATTGTCCTGTTTAACACGGATTATCTGTAAGGCGTTGGCCAGGCACGGGTCTTTGCCGTAGCCGAGGCGTACCAGCGCTTCGGTTATTTGCAGAATATCGGCGACGTAAAAATTCGGGAAGCCTAATTTCCACCAGTTGCCGCTCGGCTTGGCGCTGTAGCCGCTGGGGTAATCGGCTTTAGCCGGGTCTGTGCTGAACAGGAAATCAACGCCTGTTTTTATCGCATTATTAATCAGGGGCGTCCTTTTTTCACCGGGTAATTTGCTGAAAGCCAGCATCACGCTCGCCGCTCCCCAGGCGCAGGACTTTTTATCGTTAGAGCCGCAGGCGAAGACCGGCCCACACTTGCCGGCATAATAGCGCAGGGGCGCCGCTTTATCTGTCATCGGGGCAACGCCCTCTCCGGTTACGCTGCGCGCCATCCACTCGTAGGCTTTATGCAGGCGGGGGTCTTTGCAACCTAAGTCCAGAAGAGAGTAGCAAAGGTTGCCCTGCAAACAGTCCGCCGTTCCGGATGGCAAACCATTCACGGTAAAATGACCGTCTTTAGTCAGATTATGCTCCAGTATATAGTTGCAGGCGGTGGCGATGCGTTTATCCATTTCTATCGAAGCGCCGAGCTGGGCTAGCAGAATAACCGACCATACCGTGCCTGTGTATTTGGGATAATATCCGGCACCTGGCTGTACCCAATAGCCTTCTTTATTCATTTTCGCCAGCACTGTGGCAATCGGTCCTTCTTTATGCGCCGCCTCCTTTGCCGTTAGGAGTTCCCCGGCGTTTGCCTTCACCAGGTCGCGCAGGGCAAGGTATCTTAGGCCGATATCGGCGGTCTCTAAAAGCCAGTTCAAGACGTTAGTTAAAGATTTTCCCATAGGCTTGCTTCCGGACATTGAGCACGAAGTATGTTAAAGATTCTTAACGTTAATATTAGACGATAATCAGGTTAATGTCTAACCTGCGCTGGCGACACGCCTACGGCTTAAGTACTAATAGCGCTTATTTGTGACTTTTGTTACTTACATGTTGCGGAACTGTTGCAATAATTTAGTTAAAGATTGAAAATTATATAGAAGACTGATGGAGGATTGATACTATGGCTGTAAATTATGTCGCCGGTAAAAATAAAGGCAAGGTGATGCTTTACGCTTTGAGCACCTGCGGCTGGTGCGCCAAGACCAAGGCGCTTCTTAACGAGTTGGGGGTGGAATACTACTATGTTGATGTCGACCTCCTTAAAGGAGAAGAACAGAGCGCTACTATCGAAGAAATTAAGGAGTATAATCCCGCCTGTAATTTCCCCACTCTGGTAATAAATTCACAAAAGTGCATCATCGGCTTTAAGGAAGGCGAAATCCGGGGGGCTTTAA
>CAYGVP010000170.1:0-3417 GCA_964353385.1 uncultured Dehalococcoidaceae bacterium | reverse complement strand
AAGGCTTTGACATGGGCGGTTTCGGCGATATTTTTGAAGCCTTTTTCGGCGGCACCGGCAGGGCAACTCGCCAGACGGCCCGGCGCGGTGAAGATATACGTTACAACGTAAAAATCTCCTTTGAAGAAGCCGCTCTCGGCTGTGAAAAAGAAATAGAAATCAACCGCACTGAAATCTGCTCTGCTTGCCGCGGTGCGCGTTCTAAACCCGGCGTTCAGCCTCTCCGCTGCCCGTCGTGCGATGGCTCGGGGCAGATACGCCATGTACAGCGCAGTCTCTTCGGTCAGTTTGTTAACACCGCCGTTTGCAGCGAATGCCATGGCGAAGGAACAATCGTTAAGGAAGCCTGCCCTGACTGTCGTGGCTCCGGCTATCAAAAACACAAGCGCCATATTTCTGTAACCGTTCCCGCCGGTATCGATGACGGCAACGGCATCAGGCTGACCGGTGAAGGTGAAGCCGGTTATCGCGGCGGTTCGGCGGGCAACCTGTATGCTATGGTTTCCGTCAAGCCCCATGAATATTTTACCCGTGAAGGTAATAATGTTATTTATGAGCTGCCGGTCAACTTCGCTCAAGCCACTCTGGGTGCTGAAGTGGACGTGCCTACTCTCTACGGCGTCTGTAAATTGAAGATTCCCGCCGGCAGCCAGACCGGCAAAGCCTTCCGTTTGAAAGATAAAGGTATCCCTCACCTGCATAGCAGCCGTCGCGGCGACCAGATGGTCATGCTGCGTGTAGTCACCCCTGAATCCTTGACCAAAGAGCAGCGCCGTCTTTTTGAGGAGCTTTTGAAAAGTCTCGGCAATGAAAAATAAAATTCCGTCTGCTAAGCAATAGCCACTTGTAATTTGCGGCCGATGCTTGTAAAATCCACGTAGAAAAATCGTCTTGATTGACCATATTAGTTTCAACTATGGCGATAGTCCGGCCGTGGGTTGCTGATGACCAATCCCCGTGCTGAACCATATCATTTGATATGCAGCATGCCATAGGTTGCCTGCCTCAGGAGGTATTGATGAGCAATATAATTATCGAACAGAATGTTCCGGCAAAAATGCGCGACGGGGTAACCTTGTTTGCCGACGTCTACCGGCCCGCAGAGCAGGGGCAGTTCCCTGTGTTATTGACTCGTCTGCCGTACGGGAAAGATTTGGCACTGCCGAAGATGTTTGAATTAATGCATATCCCGCGCGCGGTTCGTGCAGGTTATATAGTGATTGTGCAGGACTGTCGGGGATGCTTTGCCTCTGAAGGGGAGTTTGAATACTGTTTCCACGAAGGGAAGGATGGATACGACACAGTGGAGTGGGCCAGTCGCTTGCCTTTTTCCACAGGCGCGGTAGGAATGTTTGGGGTTTCGCACTTCGGCTGGACGCAGTGGTCAGCTGCCGGAATGCATCCGCCGCACTTGCGGGCAATTGCCCCGATGCAGACGTGGTGCGATTTCTCGGGTATACGCTTCCGTGGCGGTGCGTTCGAGCTGGCTGATGCCCTGTCATGGAGGTCACGCATGAGTATCGAGAAGCTAACGCGTGAGCTGATTGCCAGGGGGCGGCCAATGGAAGAGGCTAACGCCATCATGCGGGCCATTATAACCTTCCTCGACACGTTGACCGAAGATGGCTACGCCGAAGTGCCTTTGCGGCATTTAAAGTCGCTGGAGAAAGTGGGTCTTGCCGATATCATCGGGGAATTGCTCGACCTGGGTCCAGGGAATCAAAAGCCGGGCTACCAAATCGACTATGCAAATGTCGAGGTGCCCTCGCTGAACATCGCCGGGTGGTACGACATTTTCCAACAATATACCCTCGATAATTTCATTAACGCCCGTAAATACGGACGGGGTGCGGCTCGTCATTCTAAACTGCTGGCAGGGCCGTGGACGCATGGACAGACAGAGGCCTTTCCCGGGATGATGGTTGGAGAAAAGAATTTCGGCGCGGCGGCCAGCGGCGCTATGATAAATTTCCAGGACGACCTTACGGCGATTCAGCTGCACTGGTTCGACCATTGGCTTAAAAATGTCGATAACGGGGTCGAAAAAGAGGCGCCGGTGAGGCTTTTCCTGACTGGCGAAAACCGCTGGATCGAGATGCCGGACTGGCCGCCGCGAGATGCGCGGGAGAAGCGCATCTATCTGGGCGACGGCGGCACTTTGGACTTCTCATTGCCCGAAGGCGAAATTGGTTCAACCTCCTACACTTACGATCCGGCCAATCCTGCGCCGACATTGGGTGGCAGTGTAGCACCGCCTTTTCCTGGTGTAAGAGACCAGCGTCCGCTCAGCGGACGCCCGGATGTACTGACTTTTACCAGTAGTCCGGAAAAACAACGACTTCAGGTTGCCGGCAGAATTATCGCCGATCTATGGGTATCTTCATCCGCACCGGATACCGATTTTGTGGTGCGGCTGATTGATGTTTATCCTGATGGTTACATGCAGAATCTTTGTGATGGCATAATGCGTGCGCGCTATCGCCATTCGTTAAAGGAAGCCGCCTGGATACAACCTGGCGAAATTTTCGAACTGAAGGTTGATCTCTGGTCCATCGCCCACGTCTTCAAGCCGGGACATCGTCTCGCGGTGCAGGTTACGAGCAGCAGCTTCCCGCGCTGGGATAGAAATTGGAACACTAAAGAGGACCCCGGCGCGGCCACAGGAGGCCAATCCGCTCGTCAAACAATCTGGCATAATACCGGGCATCCCTCATGTATTATACTTCCGGTGTTAGCGAAGTGAGCAGAGACCAGGTTCCCCCTTATCCCGGGGTGTATCTCTACGATGATGCCTAGCCGCACAAATGAATCTCTGCTCATCTAAGAAGGGGGGGACGTCATTGGGGCTAACTGCAAATTACTTCTTAGGTTGATGTTTCCGAATTGCTCTTCTGGTGCTTGAAAAGCGAGAACAGGCGCCATTTCCGCCCCGCCAGTTCGTGCTTGCCGTTACTGCCCATTATTACCAGCGTCGCCTTGCTCGGCTTGGCGTTTTCATATAACACTTCGTAGATTTTTTCTGTAATCGGCATTTCCAGTCCGAGCTGCTGAGCGAGGTTATGCGCCACGAGCGTTGTATTCACACCCTCCGCTACCTGGTGCATCGATTTTAGAATTTCTGCTATCGGTCGCCCCTTGGCAAGCTCTACTCCTACATAGTGATTGCGGCTAAGCGGGCTGGCGCAGGTGGTAATGACATCTCCCAGTCCGGCCAGTCCGGCAAAAGTTAGCGGGTTCGCCCCCAGCGCCATGCCGAGCGCGGTTATCTCGGTCAGCCCGCGTGTCATAAAGGCGGCTTTAGCGTTATCCCCGTAGCCCAGCCCGTCCGCGATGCCCGCGCCGAGCGCTAATATGTTTTTTAAAGCCCCGCCCAGTTCCACTCCTATGACATCGGTATTGGTAAAGACGCAGAAGTTA
>CAYGVP010000169.1:0-3435 GCA_964353385.1 uncultured Dehalococcoidaceae bacterium | reverse complement strand
TAAAAGCGGGCGACGAGTTTTACTTCGTCCATTCCTTTTATCCCCAGCCCGCCGATAAACAAAACGTTTACGCCGTCGCCGATTACGGCGGGGATTTTTGCGCGGCGGTGGGGTATAAAAACCTTTTCGCCGTGCAGTTTCACCCGGAAAAAAGCGGGCGGTTGGGGCTGGAAATGCTGGAGAGGTTTAAGGGGTGGGAGGGGAGGTAAACAGTAAACAGTTGACAGTTGAGGGTTAAGGAGTGGGGAAACTGTAAACTTATCACTGTAAGCTGTGAACTAAAGGAAAACCATGCTTAGCAAAAGATTAGTCGTTTGCCTGGACGTGCGCGGCGACAAGCTCGCCAAAAGCATAAGGTTCGTCGATACTAAAGACATCGGCGACCCGGTGGCTAAAGCCCGCCAGTATTATAAAGACGGCGCAGACGAGATTGTTTTTTACGATATCACCGCCTCGCGGGAAAGCCGCGATATCATAATCGACCTCGTGGAAAAAGCAGCGTCGCAGATTTTTATCCCCTTCTCCGTCGGCGGCGGCATCCGCTCCGTGGAAGACGCTACAAAATTGCGCAATGCCGGCGCGGAAAAGGTCAATGTAAACACCGCCGCCGTCCAGCGCAAGGAGCTGATAACGGAAATCGCCGACGCTATAGGGTCGCAGAGCACTATCCTCTCCATGGATATACGGAGAGCGAACCGGACAAAAGAAATACCCTCCGGCTATGAAATAGTAATTAACGGAGGCGTCACACCAACGGGTATAGATGCTTTATGGTGGGCAAAAGAGGGGAAAAAACGGGGGGCGGGCGAGTTAGTAATCAACTCTATAGACGCCGACGGCACTAAAGACGGCTACGAGATAAAGCTCACCCGGATGATTGCGGACGCGGTGAGCATACCGGTTATCGCCTCCGGCGGGGCAGGTAAGCCGGAGCACCTTTACGACGTACTCACCAAGGGCCATGCCGATGCCGCTTTAGTAGCCTCGATTGTCCACTACGGGGAATACACCTGCCGCCAGCTTAAGGAGTACCTGCATAAACGCGGCATTAAAATGCGGATGAATTTTTAGTTGTTAGTTTTTAGTTTTCCTCACCCCTTTACCCCGACTAATTACTAATAACTAATTACTGTGAACTACCCTTTATCCCCCTCAAAAGTAGTATAATATATAAAAATGATGCGATGACCGATATCAGGAGGATGCATATGGAGACTTGGTGTCCTAATTGTAGACGGAACATCGCGGATCCTGCAAGCGACAAATCACTTCCCGGATTTCCCCAAATCGTGGGCCTCTGGAATCGTGGGTTGTGTTATCGTTGTGGAACACCGCTGCAATCCAATGAGAGAAGTACGCCACCAAGACATCCCGATGAGGATCCCAGTATTTATGGATGGTTGTGCAAGGATCTCCGGAAATCCATACGGCGAAGCACAGGCATTGTAAATTGTGGCAAGTGTGCTTCCTCCATGAGAATCGATCTCGTGTCGATTGAGAATGAGATTCGCCGGGATGCCGCAAAGCAGAAATCGCTCGAATCCGGAGGAGTTGCATATTTAAAAGCCACTGATTGGAGTCGTGGCGCGGTTTGTAGAGGTTGTGAAACGCTCTTTTGTCCTCAATGTGTCAAAGAAGCCATCCAAGATAAGAAGGTGACGGCTCAACTTACACGTGCTTTCCTGTTTTATATTCCATCCCATTCATCTAGAGAAGCAGTTGAGATAGACCTATTATCATCTTCAATTATGTTGTGCCCCAAATGTAACGCGGACTTGCTGGCAGGCATTGATCATATAACTGACTAGTTGTAAGACCGCATTTAAAATGTAGAACAAGGCAAACCATGCAACATCATTTCATTGCCTTGCATTATTACTGACATCGTTCTTAAGCTATGAGCGCAATCGACGAAGTAAAACAGAAGCTGGATATCGCCGAGGTTATCGGGCAATACGCCGCGCTGAAAAAGGCGGGGCGCAACCTTACGGCTTTATGTCCATTCCACAGTGAAAAACACCCCTCTTTCTTCGTTTACCCGGAACAGCAGAGCTGGCACTGCTTCGGTGCCTGCAACACCGGCGGCGATGTTTTCGCGTTTCTTATGAAAAAGGAGGGGCTGGACTTCGGGGAGGCTTTAAGGCTTCTAGCCCGCAGAGCCGGCGTCACTTTGCCCTCCAAATTTGAAAGCTCGCCAAAACAGGAGGAAAAAGAGCCTTTCTTCAGTGCCAACGAAGCCGCCGCTCTCTATTATAACAACCTGCTCATCAACTCGCCGGCGGCGGCCAAAGCTAAAAACTACGTAGAAAAACGCGGCTTCACCGCTACGACTATATCTGATTTTCAAATCGGCTATGCCCCGGACAGCTGGGACGCTCTAAAGCTTTACCTGCTGGAAAGAAGCTACGACGAAAAGACTCTTATTACAGCCGGCTTGCTTTACGAGGACGAGAAAGGCAAGACCTCCGACCGTTTCCGCAACAAGCTGATGATTCCCATCCGCGATATTAAAGGGAGGGTAACGGGCTTCGGCGCCAGAGTGCTGGATAACTCGGAGCCTAAATACAAAAACTCCCCCCAATCCCCCACCTTCGATAAAAGCGGCACGTTATATGGTATAGATAAAGCCGCCGCAGCGATAAGGAAGCAGGACTGCGCTATTATCATGGAAGGCTATATGGACGTCATTATGGCGCACCAGTGCGGCGTCAATAACGCCGTAGCCTCCATGGGCACAGCGATTACGGAAACGCAGATAAATATCCTGAAAAAAATGACTAAAAATTTAATACTATCATTAGACGCCGATGCCGCCGGCGAAGAAGCCATGTTAAGAACAGTCGGCTACGAAAATATCCTCAACGCGGAGATGCGGGTTATTCTCCTGCCGGAAGGCAAAGACCCGGATGAAGTAATGCAGGAGGACATGGAAAAATGGCAAAGCCTAGTGAATAGCGCCATGCCTCTGGTAGACTTTCTGTTTGAAAAAACAATCGCTAAACTGGACCTCACCACCGCCAGGGATAAGTCCGCCGCCGTGGACAGGCTGCTGCCGGTCATCGCCGCCATTAACGACCCCATAAGGCAAGCGCATTATCTGCAAAAGCTGGCCTCTTTGGTCAAGGTGGACATGAACACAATTAAAGCTTCGTTAAGTCGACTCAAGCCGTCACCGGTAAGGCGCTTATCTTTGACGCCTAAACCAGCGACCGGCGGAACGCTACGTCCCCTATCTTCCAACTCGCGCGAGGAATATTGCCTGGCACTGCTCCTGCAATACCCGGAACTCCGCGAATACCGCCAGGATATCCTCCTCGAATACTTTAAAAACAGTGAAAACCGAGAGATATTTAACATTTTAAAGGAAGTAGAAGACATTGCGTCGATAAAAGAACGGCTGGACCCTGCCCTACATGAGCACCTTGATGCTATAAT
>CAYGVP010000168.1:0-3465 GCA_964353385.1 uncultured Dehalococcoidaceae bacterium | reverse complement strand
AGACCCTTTGAACCTGAACTCGGTAATGCGAGCGTAGGGAAGTGAGAACGAAACCAGAAGTCGAACCCTTTTCAGCTTCTGGTTTTATTTTTTGAAAAGCAGGAGGGACTTAAATGAGCGAAATGCCGGAAATAGGTAAAATTTCCCCTGAAATCTTTAACGAGCTGATTTTCCCGCGGCTGGGGTCTAAAAGCGCCCATATTCTGGTGGGACCGCAGCACGGCGTGGACGTCGGCATTGCGGAAATAGGGGGCAAGGCGGTATCGTTTACCTGCGACCCCGTCTTTATCGTGCCGGAATACGGCTGGGAGCGGGCGGCATGGTTCGCCATACACATTATCGCTTCAGATTCCGTTACCAGCGGACTTAAACCGCAGTACTTAAGCATCGACCTCAACCTGCCGATGGAAATGACCAAGAAGCAGCTGGAAATAACCTGGGATATCATTCACCGGGAGTGTGAAAAAATGGGGATAGCGGTAATCACGGGCCACACCGCCCGCTATGAAAACTGCCACTACCCGATGGTCGGCGGCGCGACTATTGTTGGCGTCGGTGAGCTTGACCAGTATGTGACGCCTAAATTCTGTAAAGCCGGAGATAAAATTATCATCACCAAGGGGCCGGCTATTGAGGCAACCGGTATCTTCGCCGCCATGCTCCCTAAAGTTATTGAGGAAAAATACGGGGCGGCGCTCAACCAGAAAGCCCAGCAGGTATTTTATAAAATGTCTGTCGTTGAAGACGCCATGATAGCCGTGAGCGTCGGCGTAAGGGAGAACGGCGTGACCGCCATGCACGATGCCACCGAGTGCGGCATCTGGGGCGGCCTTTATGAAGTGGCGCAGGCGGCCGGTCTGGGAGTAAGGGTGGAAAAAGAAAAAATAGTTATTGAAGAATCTGTAGAGGAGGTATGCCGCCTGTTCAGTATCGACCCATATGCATCTATCAGCGAGGGAACTTTAATTATCGCCTGCAAAGAAAATAAAGCGTCGGCAGTGGTTAATGCGCTAACGCAAAAAGGCATTAAAGCCTCCATCGTCGGCGAGCTGACGAAAAAGGAAAAAGGCATGGTGCTGGTGGAAAAAGGCAAAGAAAAGAAGCTGGAACACCCCATCGTCGACCCCTTCTGGCGGGCTTTCTACGGCGCTCTTGAAAAATACAAAGCATAGTGTGCGAACGCATTTATAATATATAATAAATTAGTGAATCATTATTTACATAGGATAAATCATGAATATAGAAGTTTAATGGGATCATTAGGATCAAGAAGGTTTTATAATATCCAAAACGGGGACATTTTGAAGAAATGGAGGTAATAACGATATAATTATTGCCTGTGAGTTAAATTGGTATTATTTCTTTGTTAATAATAGCTGCATGTAATAAATATGAAGGAATAGAGAGATGGGTAAAATAACCGTTATTTTTAAATTTATATTCATTCTATTTCTGCTTAATCCATATGTGTTGATTTCTTGTAAGAACTACACATCAGTCTCATTGGATAATGATTATAATTCTTTTATTTTAGAAAAAGGTGCGGGACATTTTTCTCTAGAATATCCGCTGCGCTATCATGTGGGCGTTGTAGAAATTTATAACGAACCCGAATATACCTACACCCATGTGACATTCTTATGGTACCCTCCAAAGGAAAGAGAAAAAGACTTAGCAGGTACTTTTATTATTGTTGATATATTACCAGCAGATAAAAATGCAAAGACCAACCTTGAGTTTTCACTTTCAATGTACCAAAAGTTCCAGGATGATTATCAATTATTTGAAGAGTTTGAACTGGAAATCGCCGGTAGTCACGGTTATGGAGCAACCTTTTCATATACGGAAGTTCCTGACCCTCTACGTAGCCCATCAGATGCCTTACCGAAGCTACGCATTGCTAGAGAATTAACTTTTAAACATAACGATCTGATTTTTGATATTTTTATGACCTATGATGCATCAAATGCGGAAATAGATAAACCTTATTTTGAACATATCATCCAAACTTTTAGGTTTTTAGACTAACTTGCTTCTCTGACAAGTAAAAGCCCCCTTCTTCTATAGTTAGGGGCTTTCTTTGTTTCTGGTGGAGACGGGGGAGGGTCGAACTCCCCGTCCAGTTTCCCCTCCCAATGAGATAAAAGTCCTTTAATTCCACGCTATTGAATATTATCCTGATAATTGAGTAATATTAAAGACGCATCAGTGTCTTTTTTTAATAAGGAGTCAGGTATGAGTAAAGTGTATCTAGATAACGCCGCCAGCACGCCCCTTCTCCCCGAGGTTAAAGAGGCGATGCTGCCCTTCCTCGGTGAGGTCTACGGTAATCCGCAGTCCCTGCACGACTGGGGAGATACGGCGCGGATGGCTGTAGATGAGGCGCGGGAAAAGGTGGCGCGGCTTATCGGGGCGGACCCGGAAGAAATTATCTTCACCAGCGGCGGCACGGAAAGCAATAATCTCGCTGTAAAAGGACTGGCTTTAGCGCAGCAAACTAAAGGCAAGCATATCGTCGTTTCCGCGATAGAGCATTTTTCCGTTTTGCACTCTGCGAGGACGCTGGAAAAGTGGGGTTTCGAGGTCACCGAGGTGCCGGTGGACAAATACGGCACCGTTAATCCCGAGGACGTCAGGAAAAGTATCAGAAAAGACACGGTGCTGGTATCTATCATGCACGCCAACGGCGAAATCGGCACCATCGAGCCGATTAAGGAAATCGCGAAGATAACCAGGGAACTGAAAATTCCCTTCCATACGGACGCCGTCGCTACCGCGGGAACGATACCCGTGAATGTCGGCGAGCTGGGAGTGGATGCTTTAAGCCTGGCCGGCAGCCAGTTCTACGGTCCCAAGGGCGCGGGCGCTTTATGGCTGCGCAAGGGCGTGCGGATTATACCGCTCCTCGATGGGGGCATTCAGGAAGGCGGACGACGGGGCGGTACCGAGAATGTGCCGGGCATCGTCGGGCTGGGCAAGGCGGCGGAAATGGCCGTGGCGCTAATGCCGGAAAGGATAAAGCAATTGACGCCTTTACGCGACCTGCTGCTTAAAAAACTGCCGTCAAAAGTGGAGCATGTGGTGGTCACCGGCCACCCGCAGAATCGATTGCCCGGTCATGCCAGCTTCTGCGTGGAGTTTATCGAGGGGGAAGCCATGCTGATGCTGCTTAACAGCAAGGGCATCGCCGTTTCCAGCGGTTCGGCCTGCACCTCGCGGGCGCTTAAAGCGTCCCACGTGCTTATCGCCATCGGGCTTTCCCACGAGATTGCCCAGGGTTCGGTGCTCTTTACGCTCGGACTTGACACCACCAGGGAAGATATCAATTATGTTCTGGAGATTATGCCGCCCGTCGTTGACCGACTGCGGCAGATGTCGCCGCTATACGCAAAATATGTAAAAACTGGCCAGGGAGGCTAATATGCCGGTATATAACGAAGTTGTTATGGACCACTTCATGAACCC
>CAYGVP010000167.1:0-3477 GCA_964353385.1 uncultured Dehalococcoidaceae bacterium | reverse complement strand
CGGGGGGTACGGGTATTCCTGCATTAGTCATTTCGCCGAGGTTGGCGCCTTTACCACCGACGAGGGGTATATCTTTCTTGGTTACCTCACTAAACCAGACTACTGCCTTGAGACTCTGTCGCATACTCTGTCCTCCGTAAATAATACTTTAACAGGGATTTGCATGGGCAGGGTGACTTTTTATTATAACATATTTAGCTATTATGTGTGTCAAATACGGCGGCCCTTGCGTTCAAAATACATCTGTTACGAGCGTTATTTTTGAAATCATGCTTTCGGGCGCGATGGGTAGAAAGACTTGTTACAGACGTCTCCCGTCTTTCTGGTTGCATAATTTTGGCAAAATTTTAACGCATTTTTTATTTGACAGTTTTGCTATTTCGGGTTTAGAATTAAAATACGGTAGATTAAGGGGAAGGGAGGTTTGCCCATGATTGAAATGACGATTGATAGTATCAGGGTCAGCCTTATGAATTACCAGCGCGTGGTCATTCTTAAGGAAAAAGTTTCTGACCGTTATCTGCCTATCTGGATAGGCCCGGCCGAAGCAGATGCTATTGCGGTCAAACTCCAGGGAGTTGACGTGCCCCGCCCCTTAACCCACGACCTGTTGAACTCGGTTATTGATACCCTGGGAGGCGTCGTCAATTCTATCGTCGTTAACGACCTCAAGAAAGATACCTTCTACGCTAAAGTAATCATTGAGTCGGGCGGCAAGCAGATGGAGGTCGATTCCCGCCCCAGCGATGCTCTTGCCCTCGCCGTAAGAACCGGTGTGCCTATTTTTGCCGATGAAGCGGTACTGGAGAAAGCCGGTATCTTGCTCGACGGCGAAACCGGCAAGCCTATCTTTGACGAGCAGGAAGCAGTTGGAGGCAAAACCCCCAAAGTCAACGATGAAGAGATGAAAAAGAAAATGTCCGCTTTCTACGACTTTATTAATACCCTTGACCTCGATGATTTCGATAAGCGCAAGTCTTAGCCGATAACTTGATATCGGATTTTAAAAAAGCCCTGAAATAAAAAATCAGGGCTTTTTCTTTTGTTTCCTTGGATTTCGCATTATTTACGGGTTATTTACATCCTTCGCTAATTTGTTTATGCGCCGGTTATCTATCGGGTGGTAATATAGTATCTGTACGTAAATAACTCATTAGTTATTCAAGTTGTTCCCCAGCTTGATAACGGCCCAAAAGATGGAGGGGCCCGGTAAGTCCTCAAGAAAATGCCAGTTCTTGAGGGTTCGCCCGGCCCCTTCCCTCTTTTCCTCCCCCCGAACGGGGTGTTAAAGAGAGCCTGCCCTGAGCTTTAGCGTGAGCTCCGTCGAACGCCTGCCGAAGGGGGTGCAGACCCCTCTTTAAAATATTACCCCCTCTCCAAACAAAAAAATATATTGATTACATAGTTGTTCCGTTTGGAGAGGGGGAATATGGGGGTGAGGTTAAAAATCGCTGTTTGAACATCCAAAAGGTATCCTTTTCCTGCAGGTTGAACGGCAGGAACGAATCGGGTAAAATTTGTAGGAAATCAGTTGACTTAAGAAGGAATGGACCAATGACGCGGAAAATACTATCCGGATTATTTATCGTAATTCTATTAATATACCCGGCTCTTTTATCGTTATCATGTGGTGCCGGTGAATACTAGGATTTATGGCAGCGCTTTAATTCGTTATACCCTCAAAAAGGAGTAAAAACTATGCAATGGTCTTCATTCCCCAAGATGGTTATCGATGTCAATAAAAAATATACGGCTACCATTGAAACGGAAAAGGGCAATCTTATGCTGGAGCTTTTTGCCAAAGATACGCCGAATACGGTTAATAACTTCGTTTTTCTCACATTGCAGGGTTATTATAACAATACTACTTTCCACCGGGTAATCCCGGGCTTTATGGCACAGGGCGGCGACCCCAACGGCACCGGCATGGGCGGTCCCGGCTATGCCTTCGGCAATGAAATTACATCACATAAACATGGGGCCGGCGCTCTTTCTATGGCAAACACAGGTAGGCCTAATTCCAACGGCTCACAGTTCTTTATCACCTACGTGGAAACGCCGTGGCTGGATGGCATGCATACGGTGTTCGGGCAATTGATAGAAGGTATGGATGTCCTGTTAAAATTTACCCCGCGGGACCCGGCAACAGCGCAATCCCCGGGCGATAAGATAATTATGATTAAGATTACCGAGGAATAGCCCTACATTTCAATGCCGAGAGCGTGGAATATCCCTTTGAGCCCGAAGTACCCGGCATATACCACGGTAAACGATTTTACCAGCTTGCCCGCTAGGACGACAAAGATATACTTTTTAAGTCCGAAGCGTAGCGCGCCGGCAGCAAAAGCGGCGGGATAGAAAAAGGGATTGACCACGCAGGTGACGATGAATAAAGTAATTGCGCCCCGCCGTCTTATCAAGTTAAGCAATTTATCGTAGATTTTTTGTATCCGGCCGTGCGCCTTGGCGCTGATAGCATGGCCCGCGCCCCGCCCGGTGGCATAGATTGCTAAAGCGCCTACCAGTTCGCCCAGAGCGGCGGCGATGGCTACCAGCCAGGGCATCGGCATAACTGCCCCTAAAGCAAATACGATCGCTAGCATAGGCACGGGAATGATAACGGTAGCCCCGCCCAATATACTGATGAAAAAAGCCCCAACATAGCCGTAATTCTGGAGCGCCTGCACGTTTTCTTTATAGACAACGATGCCTACAGCCATGAGTATGGTCACCACAATACCGAATATGCCGAAGACTAATGTCCACCGCATGGACTTCTTACCGGTAGTTACCACTTCAGCAGGAGTGTCGGTCTCGCAGACCAGCTTTTTTTCTGGCGCTTTTTCTGCCATATGCATCTATATTATACACTCACAGACGAATGACGTCTAATTAATACGCCGCCGGGCATAATAGAAAAGTGAGGGGGCTTTTCAGCCCCCTCCTGATTTATTGGCCGTTTCAGACGGAATATCTATCAGTCTGCCGCTTTCGTCGTCGCTTTAGTCTTAAAAGTAAGCTCTTTGCCTTCTTTATCGAGGTCTACTTTTACCGTATCGCCTTCTTTAAGCTCTCCCCGCAGCACCTTGCTGGATAGGGGATTTTCCACGTACCGCTCGATAACCCTCCTTAGCGGCCGCGCCCCGTAAATAGGGTCGTAACCCTCTTTGGAGAGCCAGGATTTGGCATTGTCCGTTAGTTCTAGGTTTATCTTGCGTTCTCCCAGCCTCCCCTCCAGGTCCTTCACCATCAGGTCGACGATTTTTCTAAGATGTTCCTCGCTAAGCTCGTGGAAAACTATAATTTCATCCAGCCGGTTGAGAAATTCAGGACGGAATAGTTTCTTGACCTCGGCAAGGACTTTTTCCTTCATATTTTCATATTTGCTTTTCTGCGTCGCGGTGGTGTCTCTCGCCGGGGCAAATCCCATCTGCCCCTCGCGCTTGATAAGCTCGACGCCTGCATTGCTGGTCATGA
>CAYGVP010000166.1:0-3481 GCA_964353385.1 uncultured Dehalococcoidaceae bacterium | reverse complement strand
GGTTTCGTTCTCACTTCCCTACGCTCGCATTACCGAGTTCAGGTTCAAAGGGTCTGCCCCGATAATATCGGGGACTCTCAGCCTTCCAGCTCCCCCAGTGGCAATATTCAGTTGTGTTTACATTTTAGACTATTTGGGCGTTATGGCGCAAGTTGGATTTTACTGATATTTTTTACCTTCCCTAATGACGACTTAGCTCACCCCCTGTTGTCCCCCTCTCAAACCGATTTACTTATGAAAATCAATGTTACTTTGTTTGAGAGGGGGAGGTTAAGGAGAGAAGGCTGCGCTCCCTCTCGCTACTTACTCGCTTTCTTTGATAGTAGCCACCATTTCCATGCCCCTTAGATGTAATACATCGGTGATTCGGGTAGTCATTTTTTCTTTTGCCTGTCCACCAGGTCCTGAAGGGTCGTTGTTTCCAGGACACCGTTCATCGCCGCTTTCACTTCGCCCCAGATATCGCGGGTAACGCATTTTTCCGACCGACTGCACACTTCTGGATGGTCGACGCATTCTACCGGCGCCAGTGAACCTTCCAGAAGCCGGGTGACTTCTATCAGCTTAATGTCTTCAGGTCTTTTAGAGAGGGTGACGCCGCCCCTGGGCCCCTTAATGCTGCGGATAATGCCGCCGGAAATTAAGGGCGTGACAAGGTGCTCCAGGTAGGAAAGCGAAATCTGCTGATTTTTAGCGATATTCTTAAGAAAGACCAGCCCCTCCCCCTGGTGTAAAGCCAGTTCCAACAAAGCTCTGGTGCCATAGCGCGTCCTGGTAGAAAGCTTCATGGTATCACCTCATTGGAAAATAATAGTTGACTATAATAATCAACATAGTAAACGATAACATAATTTACATTAATAAGTCAATACACATATAATTTTCTTGCTCTTGATAATATTACTTGCTACAATGTGTTTACCTTTCGGGGGGAGGTATAAGGCAATGTGGCTACAGGATAGGTTTTTCATCTGGTGGCTTCACGGTCCTCGCTATGGCTGGTCGAAGCTACGCCGGTGGTTATTCGAGGTTGGTTTCCTTTCCAAACCTCTGCCTGAGGTCCACTCCCTGGAAGATATTCAGGCATGTCTGCAAGAGGTGACGTGGAAACAGGATAGCCTGCCGCAACTATTCGACTGCGTGAGCTACCCGCAGAGAGTCTGGGCTAAAAAGGCAGATGACTGTGACGGCTTTGCGATTCTTACCGCCGCGCTCCTCAATCGCTGGGACCCGGCGACCGCTCCCGCCATGGTTACGGCCATGGTCGCCCCCATGAAAAACTGCCATACGGTCTGTGTCTTTAAGCAGGGCGAGAACTTGAGGTATTCGAGCAATAGAGAATTAAATCCCCGCACCTTCCAGAGCTACCGTGATATCGTCGCTGATTTTACCCGACCTCCCAACCGCCTTATCTGCTGGGATGTAGTTAGACCGGATACTCTGGAACAGTTTGAGTTCCATGTTGTATAAGAATTTTTAACTTCCCGCGAAAATATTAGGTATTATTACCTATACAAACCTTTAAAACATAAGTATAAATACCTAGTTCTTGAGGGCAGAAATAAGTACCCAGGCGGACTCCATATACCGTATTTCAATGTAATATTCTACTTGAATATGGAGACAGCTCCTTTCACATAAATCCAATTGAATTTTATTCTTCCGGAGCTTTAGGTGGGGAGTGTGCCGCGACGATGGAGTGGGGATTTGTAACTGCGCTGGTATTAGTTATACTGGTCATCCTACTTCCGGCGGTGCTGGTATGGTATCTCAATGCCGGAAACATCATGGCAGCCCTTAAAAATAAAAGGACTAGGCAGGCCCGAAAGGGAGCAGGGCTGAAGTCATCAACGAATGGCAATATCAAAAAATGAGAGGACTTGCCTTATTCAGGAAAGTGCGTATCGACAGGATATCGCGAAACTATCTTTTTTCTTAAATAGTCTATTATAATTATACTGAATAGAGTAAATTAAGTATCCTAAAAAGTAGCGGGGAGGCAATATGGTATCGGAAACAAAAACCCATACATTAGTTGATGATATATGTTCTATCCCCGGCGGCGAATGCATTAAAGTATGCATCCAGTGCGGCACCTGTACCGCTTCCTGTCCTAACGCTGACAAAATGGACCATACTCCTTCGGAGCTTATCGCCATGGCGCGGGCAGGCATGAAGAAAGAGGTCTTATCCAGCAATGCCATGTGGTATTGCTTGTCCTGCTATATGTGCACGGTGCGCTGTCCGCGGGACGTCAAGATAACCCGGCTGATGCATGTTCTGGAAAGCCTTTCCGTCCGCAACCGCCTGAATAATAAGCGCACGACCACGCCCGTGATGTATAAGGGCTTTAACAAGTTGGTCGTTCAAAGCGGGCGTATATCCGAGTTCTGGCTGATGGTCGGCTACTACCTGCGTACCAATCCGCTTAAGGCATTGGGCATGCTACCTGTAGCTGTCAGTTTATTCTTGCACAACCGCATATCCCTTAAGACGGATAAAATGAAACCGGAGGGGATAAAGCAACTAAAAGCCATCGTCGATAAAGCGGAATCTTCAGGAGGTGCCTCGTGAAAAACTACTCTTTCTTTCCGGGGTGCTGCCTTTCTGCCGAAGGATTCGGCAAGGCGTGTGACTGGTCAATAAAAGAGGTTAATGGAGTCCTGGGTTTGGATTTTAAAGTAATACCCGATTGGAACTGCTGCGGCTCCGTGCCTTACGATACGCTTCACGAGCAGGCTTCTTTCAGCATCTGTGCGCGAAACCTGGCCCTGGCAGAGCAAATGGGAGGAGATTTAGTAGCGCCGTGCAGCTCCTGCTTTGTATTTTTAAGTCGCACTAACGAATACCTCCAGAAATATCCCAAAGTCAAATCTGAAGTTGATGAGGCTTTAGCGGCCGGCGGCCTGACCTACCGCGGCAAGGTAAAGGTGCGCAAAGTGCTGGATGTCTACGTGAATGACATCGGCTATGAAACTATCGCCTCCAAAGTAAAAAAGAACCTGGATGGTTTGAAGGTGGCATGCTATTACGGCTGCCAGGAAGTACGCCCGCACTTTGGCTTCGACCACACGGAAATGCCGGAGTCCATGGATAAGCTGGTCAAGGCGCTGGGTGCCGTTCCTGTAAACTTCCCCTTAAAGAGCCGCTGCTGCGGCGGCTCGCTCATCATATCGGAGGAAGACGCCTCCCTGGAACTTATAAAGAAGCTCCTTGATTCGGCGGTAGGTAACGGGGCAGAGGTCATGGTCACCGGCTGCCCGCTTTGCCAGCTGAATATAGACGCTTATCAGGCGTCGGTGAATAGAAAATATAAGACCGACTATAAATTGCCTGTGCTGTTTTTTACACAATTAATGGGTATTGCCTATGGGCTGGATGGAAAAAAGCTGGGACTGAAAGCCAGTATCGTACCGGTGAAGAAAGCCCTGGCTAAATTCGTTTAGGGAGCGGCTTATGAAGTGTAAAATTGGTGTTTATG
>CAYGVP010000165.1:0-3492 GCA_964353385.1 uncultured Dehalococcoidaceae bacterium | reverse complement strand
GGAAAGTCGTCAGTAGCAGTAGCGGCAGGCTCAAGCCGTCCACGCCCAGGTGGTAATAGGAATTAAGCGGGGATATCCAGAGGTACTTTTCCTCGAACTGCATCATGGCCGCCCCGGAAGAGCGGTCGAAAGCAAAAAAGAGATAGATTGATAGAATCAGCGGGATAGCTGTAAAGACGACGGCAAGGCGTTTGATAAGCTTCTCGTCTTTGCCCTTCATCAGGGCGATGACGATAGCCCCTGCCGCCGGCAGGAATAGTATGGTCGATAAGTAGTTAAAACCCAATTATACTATCTCCCCCATATCAATACGCAAATAGCGATAGCCGCCAAGCCGATGCCGATGAACAATGCGTATAGCTGTAATTGTCCTGTTTGCGCCTGGCGGATAGCCTTGCCGCTCTGCACCACGATATCCGCCGTCCCGTTAACCGCCCCGTCCACACCCTTTTCATCGAACAGTTTGAAGCCGGTGAAGAGTCCTTTGACCAGCCCCAGCTTCACAATAATGTTTTCGTAAACCTCATCGAAGTAGTATTTATCCACGACTGTCTGGTAAAGCGGCCCGAAGAACTTGCCGATAGATTCTTTGGTAATCCAGCGCTTGATGTAGACTGCATAGGCGGAAAAGATACCTAATAAAGCAACCAGCAGCGAAATCAGCGGCAGCGGTACGCCGTTAACGGTATGCGTGAAGACGGTAAATAATGTCCCGATGCCGCTCCCGGCCTCCGCTTCATGGCCCATAAAGGCGCTGAAATTGCCAGTGGTGTTCCACCAGCCAGCGCCGATTGCCATTATCGCCAGGAAGACCAGCGGCGCCACCATCACCCACGGCGATTCATGGGTGTGGCTGTAGTCCTTGCCGCTCTCCTTATCGCCGCCGCGGTATTCGCCGTGGAAGGTCATAAAGATAGCGCGGAACATATAAAAAGCGGTCAGAAATACCGTTATCAACGCCAGCCAGAAGAGCACCCGCTGGCTCGTAAAAGCGCTGGCCAGTATTTCATCTTTGCTCCAGAATCCTGCCAGCGGCCAGATGCCCGCCAGGCTCAAGGAGCCGATGAGGAAAGTAGCGTAAGTCCAGGGCATGGTCTTGCGCAGGCCGCCCATCTGCCGCATATCGAAAGTGCCGGTGGCGTGGTTGACGCTGCCGGCTCCCATGAAGAGCAGCGCCTTGAAGAAGGCATGGGTGAACAGGTGGAACATACCTACTGCCACCGCACCCTTGGCGAGTAGTAGAATCTCGTCGGTGGGCAGGACGCTGTTGTTGATTTGAGAAAACAGTGCCGTGCCAACTGCCCCCAGCCCCAGCATCATGTAGCCTATCTGGCTGATAGTGGAATATGCCAGCACACGCTTGATATCGTTAGCCACTAGTCCCATCGTGGCGGCGAAGATAGCTGTGAACCCACCGATGACAGCAACGACCCTTATCGCCTCCGGGGAGACAATGAAAAGGGGCATCATGCGCGCTACCAGAAAGACACCGGCGCAGACCATCGTCGCTGAATGTATAAGGGCGCTGACAGGTGTGGGGCCTTCCATAGCATCCGGCAGCCATACATGGAGCGGGAACTGGGCGCTTTTGCCGATAGCTCCGCCGAACAACCCGATGCAGGCCCACATTAGTGCCGACCCGCCCAGTAGTCCGCTTATAGCCATATTATGCAGCACCTGAATATCGAATGTCTGTGTATTGTAATAGAGTATCAAGATACCCGCCAGAAAACCGAAATCGCCGATTCTGGTGACGATAAAGGCTTTTTTAGCGGCGTTGGCCGCCGACGGCTTATGGAACCAGAACCCGATGAGCAGATAGGAACAAAGGCCTACCATCTCCCAGAAAACGAACATGAAAAGCAAATTATCGGCCAGGACCAGTCCCAGCATGGAGAAGGTAAACAGCGACATAAAGGTATAGTAACGATAGTAACCTGCGTCGTCGTGGGCCATGTAGCCTATCGAGTATATCTGCACCATTAAGCTGACTACGGAGACGATTACTACCATGAGGGCGGAAAGTTGGTCCATGATAATGCCGACGTGGAAGTTGAAGTTGCCGATAATCATCCAGTTGACGTTGGGGACGGCAATAAGATGGTTTTCCGCGGACATTACGGATATCAGCGCCCAGACGGAGAATACCGCCGAGACAGCTATCGAGCCGATGGTGATATAGCCGTAAACCTTGCTCTTAGGTTTAATAAAAGGCCTAATTAGCAGTCCGTTGACGATAAACGCCGCCAGCGGTAGCAAAAAGATGAGCCAGATTAACTGATAAGGTATCATAGCTTCCTTAAAATATCCTTAATGGCATGTTCTTTATCCTGCGGCACCATAACAGAATAATCCGCTGCTTCCTGTCCCATCGGCAGGCCGGTACGGGGCATAATACGGGTGGGAATGCCTTCCCCCTCGAAGCATTCCTTCCACATTTCCGCTATCGCCAGTGTCTGCGCTTTTTTAACTTCTATCCACATTCAAAATTCCTGCAATTCAAAAATCACCACTTAAGTAAATTGATGTCGTTGGTATCGATATTGGAGAAATGACGGTAAATCGCCAGCACTATCGCCAGCCCCACCGCTATCTCGGCGGCGGCTACCACCATCACGAAGATAGCAAAGACCTGCCCGGTCAATAGCTGCGGCACGACATAGCTGGAAAACGCAATTAAACTGATATTTGCCGCATTGAGCATTAACTCAATGCACATTAAAATAATCACGGCGTTGCGGCGGGTCAGCGCGCCGTACAGCCCAATGCAGAACAGCGCCGCCGATAGCACCAGATAATGCGTCAGCCCGATGCTCACTTTTTATTCTCCCTCGTGATAACGATAGCGCCCAGTATCGCCGCCAGCAGCAGCACCGCCCCGATTTCCACCGGCAATATAAAGCCGTTCTCGCTGAAGAGCTTGGTCGCCAGGGGCATAGTAGTTGGCGCCAGCGGCGCCTGCGAAGAAATGCTCCAGGGTGTCGCGGTAACTGCATAGACCAGGATTCCCAGTAATGCCGCAGCTACGATAGCGGCGGGTATTTGTAATTTATTAACCGGGCTGCCTTTCTGCACTTCCCGCGTCATCATAATACCCAGGATAATCAGCACGGATATCGCGCCAACGTAAACCAGTATCTGCACCGCCGCCAGAAAGTCGGCGCTCAAAGTAATGTAAATGCCGGCTACCGTAATGAAGCAAAGTATCAGCGCCAGGGCGGCGCGGAAGACGTTGCGTAAGAATATCACCGCAAAAGCTGCGGCGATTATTACTACCGCCATTATCCAGAAGGTAATCTCAAGTCCCATTACCTCTTCCTCTTCTCCGCAACCTTTTCTATCAGCAGGGTCTGTTGGGGTAATTTTTCTGCTATTTCAGGATGGAAATACCCGCTGGCAGGTCTTTCCGGACTCTCCAGTAGTGCGTTGTCGGACTGTATAAGATCGTTGCGGCGGTATTTTGCCCTTTCGTAAGAGTAGCCCAGGAAAAGA
>CAYGVP010000164.1:0-3507 GCA_964353385.1 uncultured Dehalococcoidaceae bacterium | reverse complement strand
CTCGATCGAGTCGCGCGCGATCTGCACCAGCTCCCCGTACCTTGTGCGCCACGCCGCGCTGCCGTCGCTCGCTAACTGTATCATGTGATCAGTGAGCTTCTGCGTTGCCGCGCGCGCCTCCACGGAGAAGTCACCATACGACAGCACCGCCGTGTCGAGCTCCTTTTCCAGCTCACTGAACACCTCAGCCCATGACTTGGCCACGGCGCCAGTCGCATCATCAGTGTCGTCGACGACGCCTGCGTTGGTAGCTATCGCCTTGAACTTGTAATTGTCAAACGAGAGGTTAATTTTCTTTACTGCCTCCTCGTACGCCTTCTGTAGCGTGGCTGCCGTGGTTTTCGCGTCGACACCCGACGACTTAAACATGTCACCTACAGTCTTCATAACGTCCTTAGTCAGGGCGACCACGTCAGTACCCAAGGTGCCCCACGTGGCTAAGGTGTCCTTGGCGGCCTTAATTACGGCCTGCTGCCGTGCGACGTCAAACGGGTGCCATAGCGCGTCTACTGTCGCGCGGAGCGTCTCGATGGAGCTAACGACTATACCTATCATGTCCGCGAACGGGCGGATGACGAGCTGCGCCAGCTTGCCCAGTATCACTACTGCGTTGTTCACTCCCGCCATCACCTCGCCCAGCAGGCTAAACACGACGGTCCCATCCGTCGCCTTGTTGAACAGCCCAGTGAATGCATTCTTTACCTCAGTGATGATGCCACCCACGAAGTTCTTAAACAAGTTCCACACCTGCTCGCCGATCGTGTACAACACCGCGAAGGTGCCCGCGAGCGGGGCGAGTATGGCCTGTACGGTCTCCAGAGTCTCGACAGAGCTGGCGACTTCCACTAACCCGCTCGCCATGGTGCCTAGCGCCTCAACGAACGGACGAGCCGCAAGAGCTATGTACGTGCCTACTGCCTCCTTGACCTCGCCGAACTGCATCGTCAGGTTACCCAGAGCCCCACCGAACGTGTCACGGGCCGCTGCTGCAGAGTTACCGAAGGTCTTTGCTACCTCGTCGAGTATAATCTTCTGCGCAGAAGCTACGTCGCCCGTCTTCACGAACTGCTTCACCATCTCCTTCTGCGCGTCAGTAAAGACCACGCCCATCCTGCGCAGGTTCGCCATACCCTGCTCCGGGCTCTCCAGCGCCTTGCCTAGCTGCAGCGCGGCGCTACTCATGTCTGTACCCATGGCCACTGAGGCGTCAAGCGCGGCCTGCGTGGCCAGCGGGAAGACGTCCTCACCGATCGACTTGAAGCGCAGCAGCACGCCCTCTGCGGCGAGTATCACGTCGTCCTCTACGCCGCTTAGGGTCGCCATCTCGGTGGCCAAACCCACGAGCGCTTCCTTCGTCATCCCAGCAGCACCCTCTGTGGACTTAAGGCGCGCCTCTACCTGCGCGAGCGTCTTCTCGTGCTGCACGTACTCACCTACGCTGTCCTTCAAGAACCCAGTGACCGCGCCTATGACTTTCTTGAACGCATCATACGCGAGCTGCGCGGTGAACATGCTCTGCGTGAGGTTTGCATTCTCACCCTCCACGCGCTTCGCGCCATCCTCGTAGTCAGAGGTGTCTAACCCGAAGTGACCTACTACTGAGCCAGCATCAAAAGCCATCTCGTTACCGCCCTAACCTCTTGGACCTGCGCCTGTCATCCCAGAGCGTCTTCACGACCTGCCCTTGCAGCGTCGCGATCACGCTCTCCGTTCGTCTCAGCCACTTGTTATAAGCTGCCTGGTTACGATGGTGCGCGTCAGGGTGCGATCCTATCAGCGCCGCATTGACGGCTTCAGCCATGTCAAGCTTGTCAATCAGGCGCCTGATCTTTTCCTGCTTGCGCACTTCCTCCATCACGCTGACCAGCGTTCTTATATCATCTGCCCGGTGTAACATGACTACGTCAGTCAGCGAGAAGCCCGCCCTCAACAGCGGCAGGATCTCGCGTCCTGCCGCTACGTAGGGTTTCGCATCTGCTCCGTCATCCACTGTATGATCTGCGTGATGATGCGCATGTCGAAGGTCCGATAGTCCTCGTGCTTGCCCCCAAAGAACACGGCCATCTGCTCGCACAGCGCTCGATCAGTGTTCTTGTCTGCGCCCTGCGCCGCCTTGCCAATCGAGTGCACCATGTCAGCCGTTATCTTCGCGCACTCCAGGTGCGCCATCGTTCCATCGAGCTTCTGCGCTTCAATTTCGATCTTGCGCGGATTGAGGAACTTCAACTCATCCATGCTTCAATTCTCCTCATGAGCGCTTAATGCGCTCAATACATGCCCAAACTCGTCGCATATCCCGAGTACCCGAAGCACTCGTGCCCTGCCGTCGCGTCATAGAAGCAGTCAAAGACCACGTCCATGACGCGCTGGGTGTCGGGCCCGAAGGCGCCCATCGGACCTGATGCGCTCGGTATCGCCTTGTAGAACGTCAAGCGGTACTTCAGGTCAGTCGACACGACGCCGTCACTGTCCACGCGCCGAATGACGAGCACCTTCGCGAAGTTCGCGAGACCTGATCTGTAGATGTCACGACCGAGCTTCGCGCTGTTCCCTGACCCACCGCCTGACACGTGTATGCCCCTGACGAGCTCTGCCAGGCGATCCCACTGGAGCTCAGCGAGCTTGCAAGACACCCTGTAGCCCTGCCCTGTAGGCACCTTGTCTGCGGGCTGCGTGCCATCCTGAGCGTACATGATGTCCTTCATGTCCTCGATAAACTCCACCGACGCTTCATCGAGAGTCTTCCCGAGGTCGACGTTGTCAAAGTTCAAGTTCACGACGCCCAGAGAGCCCTCTATGAAGTTGTTACCCATAGGCGGGTTTGCCATGTTAGCGCCCCTTTATAACCTGATAGTTGCACACGTACTCAACTCTTCCCTCCTCATCCGGACCCAGATTGTAGGGCACCTGTATCGCGGAGATTTGTGCAGTAACGACTTTTGGGAACACTGTGCCGCCCACAGTTACCTGCGGGAGCTCTAACCCGAAGCGTGACGTTAAGAACGTAAACACGCTGTAGGCTAGCGCCCTCGCTCGCGGCGCATCGACGTCGCGCGCTATCACCTGCGCCGTCAGCACTTGGTACTTGACCCAGGGCTTCTCTGTCCCGCCCGTCTCCATAACGAGCAGGTTCCTGTTAGGCACGGACGACTGACCCGTCTTGACGACGCGCCCGTTCACGTACACCGTCTCTGTAGGAAACTGCGTGCGCAATAGTTGCGTGAGGTTGTATATCACGCTCCAGTCTCCTTCTTAAACACGTCAGCGTACACGCCCAGCAGCGTCTCCGCGTCTGCCTCAAGGTGACGCTCCACGAACTTGTTACCAACGTCAGCTAGCATCGCCGGGTTGCTCACCGCCTGCTTGCTCGGGCGCACCCCGCCCGGTGTCCAGGTCGTCTCGTGCAGGCGCGCTGCGTATGCAGTGTTGAACCCGATCGTTACGTCGCCCTTCTCTGCCTCGTAGGACGTGTTAGGCGTCCCATCCGGGTAGTTAGCCTTAGTGTCA
>CAYGVP010000163.1:0-3516 GCA_964353385.1 uncultured Dehalococcoidaceae bacterium | reverse complement strand
CAGGCCGGCAACACCCAGGACTCTTCTCAAATGGAATTTTGTGATTCTCCTGGGACGGAAGACTTTATCACCGGGCTTGGGATTCCAATTATCAAGCATATATCGTCACTAAAGTAATTATAGTATTGTAGCACAAATATATTCAAAATAAATATACTGAATATTTTTATAGCAAATCACCCATAAAAAACTCTCTTACGTTATTGACAAATGTGTTATTTATCTCTATAATATTGCCAATTGGCAATTGAATACAGGGAAATGCCTATGATTATTAAAACAAGAGTCTTTGAAATGGCTAATGGCAAATACCAGAACCTAACCGACCTCGCCAGGGCGATGGGATTATCCGTCAGCCAGGTATACCGTGTCCGCGAGGGGAAGCGCGGCATTAACGAGAAATTCATCGTCGGCGCTAAAATGGCTTTCCCGGACCATCGACTCGATGAGCTTTTCTATTTTCAAACCGACCACTCTTCAGGTATGCTGGTTGAAGCCTCTGCTGGGAATCACTTAAATCGTATTGCCCGGCGTCTTATAACTCCCTATTTCTAAAATTGATTGTTATCCGGCGTCAAATCGCTATATCCTCGGGCTCCATTTTACGCAGCGCGTCCGGGCTTTCCAGACGATCGACATAGAGGGTGCCGTTGAGATGGTCTATTTCATGCTCCAGCGCCTGGGACAGCAGACCTTCCGCCTTTATACGGATTGCTTTTCCGTTGATATCCAGCCCTTTAACTGTTACCGATTCTGCCCTGTACAACTCGCCGACATAGCCAGGGATGCTCAAGCAGCCCTCGGTTACCAGCCGACTCCCCTTCCGTCGCACGATTTCCCCATTAACTAAAATAATATCTTCTTCTTCAGGGAGACCGATAACGGTGATGCGCAAAGAAACACCCACCTGCGGCGCGGCCAGCCCTACCCGCCCGGCATCGGCGTGCAGCGTCTCGCGCATATTGGCTATCAGTTTTTTTATAGACTTATCGATACTGCTGACCCGCTTGGTTTTCTTCCGCAGTATAGGGTCCGGGACCGTCCTGATAGGCAGTACCGCCATGTTATCTCCTTATAATATATATAGGTATCTTTTTTAAGTTTACTGAATGAGACTCACCGGGTCAATATCTATCGTCCAGCCTTGCGCGAAAGATAGAGGCACCAGAAATGCCGAAAGATTTTGGCCGCGGAGTATCAGCTGCCAGCGGAACCTGCCCCGCAAGCGGTGTATAAAGGCCGGCGCAGGCCCGATAATATCTATGCCTCCGATTCCCCTGGCCTTGCTTTCTTCGTTAAGCGTTCGTTTCATCTCTTCTGCCTTGCGCTGGCAGACAGCATCATTGGCATGGACAAAGCTCAACCGGGCAAGTTGTGTAAACGGAGGATTATGCAGCTGCCGTCGATATTCAATCTCCTGTTCATAAAAAGAGGCATAGTTATGTTTCGCCGCCGCCCGGATAGCGTAGTTCTCCGGAGTAAAAGTCTGGATAATTACTCTTCCCCCCGCCGTGCCCCTCCCTGCCCTGCCAGCTACCTGGCATAATAATTGGAAAGTCCTCTCTCCGGCGCGGAAGTCCGGCAGGTTAAGGCTGGTATCGGCATTAACTACCCCTACCAGCGTCACCGACGGTATGTCCAGCCCTTTGGCCACCATTTGCGTCCCGATGAGTATTTCCGCCTGACGGCTGCGGAATTTGCGTAAAATATCCTCGTTGGATGTCCTGCCGGTAGTGGCATCGCTGTCCCAGCGCAGCTGCCGCGCCCGCGGAAAAGTGTATTTTACTTCCTGCTCCAGCTTTTGCGTACCGGCTCCCAGAAACTTTAGCTGCCGAGCGCTACAGTTGGGACATGCTTCAGGGACGGGCATTCTATAGTTGCACTGGTGGCAGGTCAAAATGTCGTCGTTAATATGGTGCGATAGCGGTACATCGCAGCGTCGGCAGCGCAAAACGAAGCCGCACCGTCGACACTGAATATAATATGCCCCTCCCCTCCTATTTAAAAACAGGATAATCTGTTCCCCGGCGTCTACAGCTTTATTTATAGAACGTTCCAGAGTTTTACTGAAAATGTTGCGATTGCCCGCTTTCAGCTCTTCCCTCATATCCACGACTTCTACTTGCGGTAAAGCCACACCCACACTGGGAACGACCCGCTGCGGCAGCTCGAGCAATTGATATTTTCCGTTTTTTGCATGGTAATAAGTCCCGATATCCGGCGTCGCGCTGCCAAGGACTACAACTGCGCCGCTCAATTCTGCCAATTTAATCGCCACGTCGCGCGCGTGATAATGCGGCACATTATCCTGTTTATAGGTCCACTCGTGCTCTTCATCGATAACTATCAGCCCTAAGTCCGTCTGGGGAGCAAAAATTGCACTGCGCGACCCGATGACCACATCGCATTCGCCGTTCTTGATACGCCACCATTCGTCGTACTGCTCGCCTGTGGAAAGTTTGCTGTGCAATACCCCTACCCGCCCCGGAAAACGCGCCGCAAAACGCTCGATGGTCTGCGGCGTCAGGGCAATTTCCGGCACCAGCACGATGCCTTTTTTGCCCTGCTTCACAGCCTCCGCCAGCGATTGCAGATAAACCTCGGTCTTGCCGCTGCCCGTAACGCCGTGAAGTAAAAAAACCTTCGATGATACGCCTTCGCCGCCCATTCTGTTTAATTCCGTCTTTATAGCGTTAAAGGCAGTCTGCTGGTCGTTAGTGAGATTCAAGAGAGAGGATGGAGTAATATTTTTATAAGATATCGGTTCCCGCCTGACTTCGACTGTTTTCAGCTCAACCAGACCTCGACGTTTCAGCGCATCAGCAACGGCTTTACTGCATCCTGTCTTCTTCCTGACTTCCGCCCAGGACATCGGGTTAGCGCACTCTTTTAAAAAGCTATAAAGCTTCGACTGTTTTGGTGTTAATTTAATATCGTCCCCGACCTTTTCCGCCGGACCGATATATAGTTCGCTTTTTGGCTTAATCCTGACCGGCGCCAGCTCGTAGCTCTTATTAACGAGCCCCTGCCTGACCATTTGCGCAACGATCGTGACGGCTTTTTTCTTGCCTAATGCTTTCTCGACCTGCTTTAGCTCCACCCTACCCTTCTCTAAGGCAAGCTTAAGAACGCTTTTTTGCTCGTCTTCAAGTGAGGCGATGTCGATGTCCGGACGCGCCGGGCTGATAAAGGTCAGGGCTTTTCGCTCGAATGCCGGCGGCAGCATTAAAGCCACCACGCTGAAAAGCGGCGCCAGGTAATAATCGCTTATCCAGCGGGCTATTTGAATCTGGTCTTTAGATAAAACCGGCGCCGACTCGATGATGCCAAGGATTTCCCGGGTATCTTCTACTGCGGGGACCGGGCTAATCTCCAGGACAACGCCCTGCAGGACCTTCTCGCCAAAGGGGGCCAGCACCGCCTGTCCGACGCAAACATCCAGTCCGGTGGGAATAGCGTAACTGAAAGTCCGGCGCTGGGCTACCGGCGAATTGACACTTACCTCGGCGTATCTCA
>CAYGVP010000162.1:0-3637 GCA_964353385.1 uncultured Dehalococcoidaceae bacterium | reverse complement strand
ATGCTACATCATACCAAGGCAGTGGTTAGAGGCACCAAAAATGCGCTTGTGGTGGGGGATATGCCTTTCATGACCTATCAAATTAGTACCGAGGAAGCAATCCGCAACGCCGGGCGTTTCCTCCAGGAGACAGGCTGCAAGGCAGTCAAGCTGGAAGGCGGCGTAACAATGGCGGAGAAGGTAAGGAAAATCGTTGACTGCGGCATCCCTGTGATGGGCCACATAGGGCTAACGCCACAGTCCATCAACCAGTTGGGCGGTCATAGGATACAGGGGAAAACTCCCGAAGCAGCCAGACGTCTGCTTGAAGACGCGATAGCTTTAGAAAAAGCCGGGGCTTTTGCGATAGTATTGGAGACAGTACCAGCACCCCTCGCGACTTTGATTACGAAAAAAATAAGCATTCCGACTATAGGTATCGGGGCGGGAGCAGGCTGCGACGGTCAGGTACAGGTTATCAATGATATACTCGGTTCATATACGGACTTCGTTCCCAAGCACGCCAAGCAGTACGCCAAAATAGCGAGCATTATGGCGGATGCTATTTCACAATATCAAAGTGAGGTCAAGGCGGGGAAATTCCCTACCGAAGCCCAGAGCTTCACCATGGATGAAAAAATATTACTGAACTTAGAAAAATAGCAAATTTCATTATTATCTTATTAAATAGAAGGGTCCCGAGATAGATCGGGGCCCTTTTATATCTCTACCCTTATTTGACATATTTATTGCAGAGATAGATAATGCGGGCGAGGCAAAAGAAATGAAAGTTGTCCAAACGATTGCCGAGATGCGGCAGCTAAGAAAGCAGATGTCCGGGACAGTAGGTTTCTTCCCTACACTGGGCTACATGCACGAGGGGCATGTCTCGCTGGTGAAACGGGCAAGAAACGAAAACGAAGCGATTATCGCCAGCATCTATGTTAATCCGACGCAGTTCGGGCCCAGAGAAGACTTAAAGAGCTACCCGCGTGATACCAAACGCGACCTTAGATTACTTGAGCCTTACACCGATATCGTTTTTATGCCTTCGGACAAAGAGATGTACCCGGAAGACTATGACAGCTGGGTAGAGGTCAAGGGCATAACGGAGTTGCTGGAGGGTGCAATACGGCCGGGACACTTCCGCGGCGTGACTACCATCGTCAATAAGCTATTCAATATCGTTGAGCCGACGCGGGCATATTTCGGGCAGAAGGACGCACAACAGGTTGCCGTGATAAAAAAGATGGTAAAAGAACTTCACATGAATGTGGAGATAGTGGTCTGCCCGACGGTACGGGAAGCGGACGGGTTGGCGATGAGCAGTCGGAACACCTATCTAACACCAGAGCAGCGGCGAGCGGCGGCAGTGCTTTATCAATCGCTATTGCTGGCAAAGGAAGTGACAATAAATGGGGAGAAAGATGCCGGAGTGCTGCGGCGAGAGATGAAATACCTTATCGAGAAAGAGCGGCTGGCAAAGATTGAATTTATCAGTGTTGCCGATAATGAAACGCTAAAAGAGATACACCGGATAAGGTTACCGGCGCTGGTATCGCTGGCGGTGAAATTCGGCAAGACACGACTGATTGATAATATCGTGCTGGAATAGTGAGTATTCCCCCCGCCCTTTTCCCCTACACTAAATATATCTTCCGACGGACTTGGCGATAGCCCTTAAATCATTCATAAGGCGAGAAAAATCCGAGGTAGACAGCGATTGAAGTCCATCCACGAGAGCTTCCTTAGGATTGGGATGCACCTCGATAAGAAGTCCGTCAGCGCCAGCCGCGATAGCCGCCTTAGCGATAGCCGGAACCAGTGTATAATGACCGGCAGCGTGACTGGGGTCGACAATAACAGGCAGATGGCTGTTTCTCTTGAGGACCGGGATAGCGGAAATATCCAGAGAAAAGCGGATGCTATCTTCGAACGTCCTGATACCCCGTTCGCAGAGGATGACCTGGTCGGTACCCTCCGCCAGTAAGTAGTCGGCGGCGGTAAGCCATTCGGTAATGGTGCAGGAAAAACCGCGTTTAAGCACCACGGGGCGGCGACTTTTACCGGCATTGGTTAATAAAGCAAAGTTCTGCATATTACGCGAACCGATTTGGAGAATATCCGTATATGAAGCTACAAGTAAAACGTCTTGGGGATTGACCACCTCGGTTACCACCGGCATCCCGAACTTTTCTTTGGCTTTAGATAATAATTCAAGACCTTCTTTCTGAAGTCCCTGGAAGCTGAAGGGGGATGTACGGGGTTTGAAAGCGCCGCCGCGCAAGATGCTGGCACCGGCTTTTTTTACTGCTTCGGCCGCTTCCATAAGTTGAGCTTCACTCTCCACGGCGCAGGGTCCGGCCATAATAACAATACGCTCGCCGCCTATTTCAATACCACCGCAATCGACGATGGTATTTTTAGGCCGGAACTCCCGAGAGGCAAGTTTATAGGGTTTCATAATGCGGGTAACGCTCTCGACGCCGGGGAGGACGGCAAAGATATCGGTGGGTATCTGTCCGGTATTGCTGCCTAAAAGAGCGACGACGGTCTTATCTGTGCCCACATTCAGCTGGACGCCAAGATTCAATGACTTGGCCTTCTGCACCACATCGTCGATTTCTTTTTTAGCGGCACCGGTGCGCATTTCAACTATCATAGTTTTGCGTCCACTCTCTATCTATGATGATACTAGAGACATAATCCAGCGTCAAGGCAACTGTTAATAATCCTCGTTCGTGGGAGGCAAAACCGGCTGGGCTTTCGTCTTACGTTTGAGAGATATAATAAACAAGTTAATGGCAGCTACTTCCACCCAGAGAATCATATTAACAACAAGGAGCCGCTCCATCAGACCGAAAACACTATTAGGTTCCTGAATTACTCTAATTACAATGATGAGAATTACCGCCAGTATGAAAGTAACTCCGGTATAACGATAAAGTTTCAGCCAGTTGGGGTCTTTTTTAATACTGGGCAGGAGAAACAATAATGCCGCCGGGAAAAATATAAAAGCAGCCTGGGCGGTCAAACCGTGAATTCTCCCCTCGATGGTGCGCTCCACACCAACAGGGTCGGTGCGGAAAGCGCCGATAAGCAGCATAGCAAAACCGAAGAAAACAAAGACAGCGATACCCAGATAAAATAACCTGGCCCCCTTGATGTTGAAAAGAAGTCCGGCGGTAAATATCTCCACGAGTAAACCTAAAGCCAAAAAACCTATTGTCTGGAGCCAGCCGATGTTAGTTAATGCCAGGCTGCTTATAGAATTTGCGAGGAGACTGTAACCGGGACTGGCTATACCAGCCGAAAGGTCGCCGGTAATCAGCATTATAGGGGCAATGATACCGGCTATCGCCAGGGCGGTGTGAAGGTTCCAGCGCCCAAAAAACGGCAGCATCTTAAACTGAATAAAGCTGATGATGTTGCTTTTGAGAGTGGAATAAAAAGGCTGCCACGTTTTATTAAAGCGAGTGATAATGCGCGAATAAACACTAGACACGGCTATTTTGTCCCGATAGGCATGGATATTTCACCGGCGGCGGGGTAGATTATATCAAAAAAGACGGTAGCCGCAGCTTTTTCTTCACCATTTTTCTTAACGGGAGTTAGTTTTAATATATAGGCGATGCCCTGCGCCTGGCTAGCGGTAAAG
>CAYGVP010000161.1:0-3663 GCA_964353385.1 uncultured Dehalococcoidaceae bacterium | reverse complement strand
GCTCGACCAGGGTAAAACCTTTTTCACCCCTGTTGCCCTTTTTCGCAAAGCCTTTCATATTTTCCTCCTTTTCTTAAGACTTTCTCTTATATTAAAATGAAGTAAAATTCTTTGAAATACGATGGCCCAGTATGAGCCTCGTAAAATCGATTAGTCTCGGAGGTCAACTTATTATCATCCTTACTATAGGTTGATACAGTGTGGTAAAGGTTTATACCTTTGATATTACTTGCTCGGCAAGCAAGTCGATAGTGAGATTCCCCCGAATTTTAACTAGGGTAAACACCAATGTTATCTGGGTTCTGGCTATCAATTCCCGCGCACTATATTCTTAACTCTTTTTGGGTATTTTTACCTTCACTTAAACGCTACCCTCGCACACAGGTATTTATACGCGCGGCTGAAGCTGGAAGCCGGTAAATACCAGGGTCTAAACTTTTAATATAAATACAGCGGACGCTTAATTTGCCTGACGGGATATGCTATAATCATGCTGGCTAGATATTTTTAGTCTGTTTTACAAGCAAAAAACGATGAATTGCCGTAGGGCATTATCACCGTTTTACAAAAAGAGGTAAATATATGAGAACTCGTCCCAAGTGCCCTCACTGCGGCCAGGAAGCCTTCGGCACGGTATGCCGCTGGTGCCACCAGCCTTTGACACCTACCCGCCTTTTTATAAAACATGAAAAAAAGGAAGTTGAAAAGACGGAAGCGCAGCGACCGCCATTTAAGGTGGTAGACCGCCTGGTACGCCGAAATAGAGAAGCAGAAGCGCCGGTAAAAACCGAAGAGCGCGCTACCTCGTCGACAATGTTTTTAAGTGATGCCCGGCAAAGGGCTACTCAAATAATTTCCCGGGCGGAACAGGCCGCCAGGGATATCTCCAGCAAAGGCCAGAGTGAAGCCGAAACCAAATCCGCCAGGTTTATGGCCGAGGCTAAAGAAAAAGCCGAACAAATTATCCGTAACGCAGAGCAACAAGCAGCCCTCATTCTAAATAAAATCAGAACTGAAGCTGAAGCCGAATCGGCCGCTATTATTGCCGATGCCCAGCAGAAGTCAGAACAGATTATCAGCGTGGCGGAACTTACCGCCAGGGAACTGATGACCCAGGAAAGCATCATCACCAAGGCGCAGGCGGAAGCGGATAACCTTATCGCAGAAGCGGACCAGAAGGCAGAGGAGATTATGCGTGAAGCGGAAGCAACCAACCGCCAGCTGACCGCCAAAGAAAATGTCCTTAAAAACGCCGAAGACGAGTCGGCAAAGCTTATTGCCCAGGCGAACACCAAGGCCGCGGAAATCATTAGTAAAGCAGAAACCAGGGCCGCGGATTTAGCCGAAAAAGCCAGACATGATGCCGATGTAAAAGCCGCCAAAGTAGTGGCTGATGCCAAACAAAAGGCCGCTGAAGCTGCCTCCGATGTCGAAATCATTATGAAAGATGTTGCCGCTAAAGAGCAATTAATGAGAGAGTCTGAAGCGGAATCAGGCAAACTTATCGCCGAAGCCCGTAAGAAGGTGACAGAAATCACCCATGAAATGAAGTCCGAAGCCGCGGCTGCCGCTGCCGCTATAACTTCCGATGCCCGTAAAAAAGCGGAGCAGATTATTCATGAAGCGGAGCATAGCGCCGCCGAAATCTCGGTTAAAGCAAAAAAACAGGCAGACGCCGAGGCATCCGCCATCACCGCCGATGCCCATAAAAAAGCAGAACAAATCACTCTTGAGGCGAAGCGCGGCGCTGCGGCAATTTTTGACCGCGCGAAAGCTGACGCCGCCAAGGAAACAGCCAAGATTCTCGCCGAGGCTCGCAACAATGCCGCCAAAATCATCAGCAAAGCTGAAAAGGAAGCCGAAGATTTATCAGCAAAGGCTAAAACACAGGCGGAAAACACCACTAAAGAACTGGTTGCCGGAGCGAAAGTTAAAGCCGAAAGCGCTGCGTCGAAGCTGCTCGCCGATGCCAAGATTAAAGGCGATAAAACCATCGCCGAAGCGGAACAGTCCGCGCGCAAACTTGTCGCCAAAGAAAACATAATCGCCGAGGCGGAAACAGAAGCCGCGAGGCTGGTTGACGAAGCTAAGAAAAACGCCGCCAAAATCCTTGGCAATGCGGAAAATACCGTCGCCGAGGCGGTGAACAAAGCTAAAGCGGAAGTGAAAGCGGAGTCCGTCAAGCTTGTGACAGACACAAAAGAAAAAGCTAAAGAAATTATCAGCCAGGCGGAGCTTAAAGCCAAGGATATAATAGCCAAGGCAGAGAGCGAAGCCGGTGATAAATGGACCAGCATCGTCAACCAGGCCACGGAAATAGCTAACCGCACCCTGGAGTTGGCTGGAGTTGAAAAGGAATCCGAACCAGAGCCGGCGCCTAAACCGAAGAAACGAGCCACCGTTAAAAAATAATACTCTAGTCGGTACTTACTTTTTTAATATAGAGCATAGTACTATATTCTTTTAGCTATGCAAGGTATAGACAATTAACCGAGTAACGCAATATAATATTACGTAGCAATGTTCTCCGCTTTCGGCCGTTTTGCCCAGAAATACCGTTATTATATCCTGGCGGTATGGCTCGTCCTCACCGCTTTTATGGTACTTCAGGCGCCGTTGCTATCGCAGGTCGGCGTTACCGACCAGAGTCAGTTCCTCCCCGAGAAAACCGAGTCAGTCTACGCGCGCAACCTTTTAAATGAAAAATTCCCCAGCAGTTCTAATGTGTCTTCCAGCAGCGGCTTAATCGTTGTCTATAATGAAAAAGGGCTGACTGACCAGAATATAGAACAGGCGAAGAAGCTGCGCAACTGGCTAATCTCCGACAACGGCCCCCAAGCGGTCAGTGATGTTATCTCGATATTCGATAGCGAAACCCTGCGCTCTTCCCTCGTGAGCGCCGATAACACGACCATGATGATGTCCGTCACGTTTTCCTCTACAGCACTGGATGATAATGTTAAGCAAGCAATTAAAATAATACGCCAGCAATTCGCGCTTTACCCGGAGACATCTTTCTATTTCACGGGGAACGTTGGCTTCATTAACGACCTTTTTGCCTCGGTCCAGCGCACCATCGATAGCACCACCCTCGTGACGGTTATCCTGGTCATTATCCTGCTTCTTATCGTCTATCGCTCGCCGATTGCCGCCCTGGTGCCTCTGGTAGCTATAGGCATAAGCTTCCTAGTCTCGCGCGGCATCATCGGCTTTGTCGCCCAAGCCGGACTTAGCATTTCCACGGTCATCGATGCCTACATGGTGGTCACCGTTTTCGGCGTCGGCACTGATTACTGTCTGTTTATCATCTCACGTTTCCGTGAAGAATCGGCGCGGGCGGATAACAGGCAGGGGCTCGCCTTCACGATGAAACAAATCAGCCCGGTGATTGTCGCCAGCGCTATTACCGTTATTATCGCCTTTCTTTGCTTGAGCGTTTCACGTTTCGGGATGAATAAGACCAGCGGCTATGCACTAGCCATCGGCATCGCCGTTACCCTGGCCGCCGGACTGACTCTCGTACCAGCCCTGATGTCTATATTCGGGCGTTTTCTCTTCTGGCCGACGAAAAACAAACCCAAGACCGAGTTGAGCCCTAAAAAGAGAATCTGGGGCTGGGCTAAAACCGGAGAGTGGATATCCAAGCACCCACTATGGACCGCG
>CAYGVP010000160.1:0-3669 GCA_964353385.1 uncultured Dehalococcoidaceae bacterium | reverse complement strand
TTTTTGTCATCCCTGGACATGATATAACCGAGAGGGAAGACTATCGCGGCTATAATTAGTAGGGCAAAACCCAGATTCTGCCCGGTAATTAAAAACGCTACACTTATACCAATAACCGCAGCTAACACCGGCTTGAATAACTTTTTAGCTATCTTTTGTTCTTTAGAGCCAGGCCATTTCAATATGGTTATTTCTTTAGGCGATACCAGCCATATCAGCCATACACCCACAGCCGTTGTTGATACGGCAATAAAGGCCATCCCTATAATGAGAGCCGTCTCGATTTTCCATATCATTGTAGAGACTATCCCGATAACTATCACCAGAATTGCCGAGAGTATCAAAGAAACATAGGCATCCGTCCACATTTTCATGGCTTCCAGGTTTCTTTCGTATTCATTTTCATAATCTTCGGCGCGGGCATTAGCTTCTCTGGTGAGAAAATCCGCTTCCGGTTCCCCGGAAATCAGCGAACTGGAAAAACGTAGCAGCAGACCTTTCATCTCTTCATCTTTAGCTGGCTCTCCCACTGCCCGGCAGGCGCGGGCATAGTCATACTGTAAACGCTTGCGCGCCAGTTCAACTCTTTTAAAATACTCGGCTGAAGAACACTGGATCTCGGCGGAATGCTCGAAAATCTGGTCGCGCGGTACGCCGGAAGCGGCAATCGTTGACATATAAGAGAGCTGGTAGTACAAATCGAAGCTCAATGCAGTCTTACCGCGCTTCTTGCCCTTTTCATCCTTCGCGAAGAATGGGAGTGCTTTTATCATTTTTACTATTTTCATGCTCGTATTCTCGTCTGGTTTGCTAAAGCCAGGCTGCCATCGTCTATTCTTAACTGCACGTAACCGCCATCTACATCATCTTGGATTTTTGTTTCCGCGTAAAAATCAATTTCTAGGTAATCGTTCTGGTCTACTACGTTGTAATTGGCGAAATTATACGTGGCGTTCAGAGTTCTCCAGCTTCCCTGTTGAGTCCTACTGATGGAAACTTCGGCGCAGCGGGTGTCAATCCATTTCACCGTGCCATTACTGCTTATTATTTTGATATCTGTGTTGAAATAGACCCTTTCAATTCCACTAAGGAATCCACTTTCTACTCTAACGCGGTAATAAACTCTCCACTGTGCCGCCGGTATACTGGTAATACCTATAAGGGGGTAAATAAACTGGGATGGGCGTGTGCCGTTATAAAGGAGTTTCCTGGCGACCTCACCTCCTCCAAAATCCGCCCTGACATTCATCGCAGGGCCATCGGCGGTGGCTGCTTCAACAAGTTCGTAATATTTTGTATTGGCAATCGTGATATTTTCAGATTGCGCCGTCAGTCTTAAATAACCCGGGTCAGAAAATGACATCGAATCGTAAACACCGTTAGGCGTTGCTAAGGATACATCTCCGCTGGCGGTATTACCTGCTAGTGGGTTCAAGTGTATTAAAGCCACCATTTCCTCACCAGGATTAAGAATCCCGGGTTCAAAAAACTCAATTGGCCCCTCCAGTCCTAACCTTGCTTTTTGCCACTCATTGTCTGCCGGTGCAACATCGGAATAGGGGAGCCATGTAGAATGTAAAGTACCACCGCTATCTGTGTAATTCATGATAACGTCCCATTTATCAAAACTTGCCAGTTTAACCTGTCCGCTGTTTTTCACCGTAACGCGTAAGTAGTCTTCTCTGGACTTTGTCCATGTAAGTGGTGTAACACGCAAGATATCCAGGTCGGTCCTCGTCATTTCACCTTCTCTAACGCTGATTTTATCAACGTTGATTACTGTTGAATCTGCAGAGGTGAGAATGCCTTGCGATAATGTCATCCCCCCCACTACTGTCATGACTAGACATATTATCGTTACTATTATTGCCGCCATGTCCTTGGCTCCCTGTATATTCCCTTTCTAATACCAATTGATATAAATTCAAATTTAGAGGATTATACTTCCTCCTTTTACCGTGTAAAATATGTTGTACTCGTTACCCCGCTGGGTGTTGATATCACTACCATATTGGTAGTGCCAACACCTACTATTGGGGAGAGAAACGTCCTTATCATTATCTGTTCCCCGGGATTCAATACATCCGGTTCAAACGTCTCGGGTTGACCATCCAGTCTTATCCAGTACACCTCCCACTCATAAGTGCCCGCGTCTGATTCGACGTAACGTAGCCACTCGACATGATATACACCGGTAGTATCCCAATACTGAACGATAACATCCCATTTATCGAAATCGGCTATCTTGGTCTGGCCTGTATTCTCCAGCACAATATCCAGAGGGTCCGTACCTGGTATTGATGTTAGGCCGGCACTTATTGGCGTCAGTTCCGTTCTCATGATTGTCTCGGTTCTTTGCCCGATTTCACTAACCCCCATCGTACTGGTATCAACTGATGTCATGAAGCCCTGCGACATTGTCATGCCCCCGAAAACCATCAGGGCGATACACATTATAGAAATGATCACAGTCTCCATTACCTGCTCCGCTACATGCTGAAATAATACTCGTCGGATATCCCATTGGGAATAATAAATTTAGCAAAATATGTCCCGGCCCCTAGGGCGCTGCTGTAGGTTATCGTAACCTTTATCGTTAAGCTGGTCTCCCACATATTTTCGGGGTCGTTTTCCACAATATATGACCAGCGGGGATAGGTTCCGCCGGCATCATCAACGTATTTTATGCGTGTGAAATTATTCGACGGCCCGAAAAACAGGTCGCTCTCCTCAACAGCCAGGATTCGCTGGGTGCCCACGTTCTTTATCCACAGATAAACAGCTCTGTGGGTGGAGTTATTTGTCGCATGAACAATGCTAATCCGACTCTTCATCCGTTCGTCAACCTGCTCGGCCATGCTGGTCATCGCCTGGCTGGAACTATTTATCATCGGATAAACACTATTAAAGACAAATATCATACATACAACCCCCGCTATGATTAGTAGAGCTGTAGTTATGGCTTTGTCCACAACAGACCTCCATTATTCCTTTGGAGCAGATGCTTGCGACTGATATCCCCATCTCTCACAGCTGAAGGAAAGCGGGCAGCACCCACTTAAAACCACGGTTCGGGGTGGGGCTCCGTCTAAGGGAACCCTCACCCCGCGTGTTATACTATTAACTATTTAAACCTAGCGCAGGTTGATGACTTTATCGATGTAGGGCGGCAAAGTCCGCTCGATTGTCAAAACAGCGCCAGACGGCGTCATTATCACTAAGGTGAAAATGGTATTAACGCCGAGGTCGGGGTTAAGGGCTTGCACCATATTTCCCTCGACTGCGCCATCAATAGCACCGATGGTTATCTGGAATTTCTCGCCGCTATCCAGCTGATAGTCACCATCGTCGTTCCCCACTTTGGTAAGAGTCCAATAAAGATTACTTATTTGCTGTCGTGAGTCGATATAGTTAAAGACTACTCTGTGAGCGGTACCAGTAGCTGTGCCATTAGCGCCGCTGGTAGGCGGGGTGAAATCCATTGCTTCACCACCGAGCACGTTAGATACAGTGAATGTTATCTGTCCGATACTACCGCTAGAGCCGGTAACGTTGCCGGTGGCGATTACCCCACCCTTGATCTCCAGCGTGCTTCGTGCTTCCTTCAGCCCTGCATAGACTGCTTCCTGGGCTTTCTGGGTCGAGAACAGACCTGCGGAAAGCGCGGTA
>CAYGVP010000159.1:0-3677 GCA_964353385.1 uncultured Dehalococcoidaceae bacterium | reverse complement strand
GGACTAAGGCGTCAGGTTGTGGCCCTGAAGATCGAGGGTTCAAATCCCTCCACCCACCCCAAATAATGTATTATTTCTGTTATATAATTATGAGCCTTCAGGTATTCTAAAGTCCGAGCAGAGCTTTCCGCTGACAGCCCAGCAACTCTTGGGATTTTCCCTTAAGATTATATTGACTTCTCCGGGGTCTGTACCGAGTTTTACAAATGCGTCCGTGATATCTTTGACGAGCTGCCTTTTCTGGTCCATGGTGTATCTTTCCCATATTTCTACAGTTACAACCGTCATGATAGCCTCCTTATTTAACCATAAACGAATATCCCTTTAATGATTAATCAAAATAGAGTATACACTCTGAAAAGAATGCTGTAAGCGACTTTTATCACTTGACAGACTTTGTACGTGCCTCCGAACAACACACATAGGGCCTCGTTGACAGCGTATTCCTGTCTTACCTATAATAATAATGTCGGCAGACGGTTGCCACTCGCCGGAGGTTCTAATGGGGTTTGAAAATCAGGATGTTGAGCGTAAGGTTTTAGCCATCCTTTATACGCTGGGAGACTCACAGGAAGCAGTGGGGTCTACCATCATTGCCAAGCAGCTGAAAGATAGGGGGGTCGACCTTAGTGAACGGGCGGTGAGGTATCATCTAAGGCTGATGGACGAAAGGGGGTTCACCCGGCTGGTCGGCAGAAGAGACGGCAGAGTAATCACAGAGCTTGGTCAAGCTGAACTGAAAAAAGCCATGGTTACCCATAAAGTGGGTTTTGCTTTTTCAAGAATCGAGATACTTGCCTTTAGAACAAATTTTGATTTAGATAAACGCACCGGTTTCATACCCGCTAATGTTTCCCTTTTCCGCAAAGAAGATTTCAATAAAGCAATGAAGATAATGAAGCCAATTTTTAAAGCAGGGCTTTGCGTTAGTGACCTGGTGGCAATAGCCAGCGAGGGAGAAACCATCGGCGATTTAACAGTTCCCGAAGGGAAAACAGCCCTGGCCACAGTGTGCAGTATTGTAGTTAATGGCGCATTACTCAAAGCCGGCGTGCCTATCGATTCAAAATTCGGCGGCATATTGCAGATACGTAATAACAGTCCTCTCCGTTTTGTAGAGCTTATCAACTACTCCGGTAGTTCACTTGACCCCACAGAGATATTCATCAGGGCTAATATGACATCCGTTACCGAGGCAGCTAGAGACGGAAATGGCGAGATACTGGCTAACTACCGAGAAATTCCTTCCGTCTGCCGACCGCTGGCTGAAGAAGTTGAAGCGAAGCTCAATGATGCCGGCATCAGGGGCATCCTTACAATGGGAAATGTGAGTGAGCCAGTTTGTGAAATCCCGATAGAGCTTAACCGTATCGGGGTTGTCCTGATTGGCGGTTTGAATCCGGTGGCGGCAGCGGCCGAGGCTGGAATAGCCAGTGAAAGCCATGCCATGAGTACAATTGTAGACTACCAGAAGCTAGTGAAAGTCTCTAAGATTGAATTATGAAAGAAGTTAGAATCATACCGTGTCTTGATATCAAGGACGGCAGGGTGGTAAAAGGGATAAATTTCGTAAACCTGCGCGATGCCCGCGACCCGGTGGAGGCGGCGGCATCTTACTGTCAGGAAGGGGCTGATGAGCTCGTTTTCCTTGACATCTTTGCCACCGTGCAGAACCGAAAGACGAGGTTGGAATGGGTGAAGCGGGTAGCCGACGTGGTCACGGTGCCGTTTGCCGTTGGTGGAGGCATTGCTAATATAGCCGATATGCAAAGCCTGTTCGATTTGGGCGTTGATAAGGTATCGATTAACACGTCAGCAGTCAGGAATCCACAGCTAATAAAAGATGCTTCGAAGGAATTTGGCAGGAAAAGACTCGTTGTTGCCATTGACGGTAGGAAAAATCCTAAAGGGAGCAAACTTCCCAGGCTAGAAGTGGTTATTAAAAGCGGCTCCGAGTCTACCGGCATGGATATCGTGGACTGGGCCAAAAAAGTAGAAAAGCTGGGAGCCGGTGAGATCCTCCTGACCAGTAAAGATGCCGATGGCACTAAGGCCGGTTACGACCTGGAGATGACAAGAGCAGTGGCGGAAGCCGTAAAAATTCCCGTCACAGCTTCCGGAGGCGCCGGTACGCTGGAACACCTTTATGAAGCTGTCGCAATCGGGAAGGCATCAGCGGTATTGGCGGCTTCAATATTTCACTTTGGAGAAATGCGCATATCGGAAGCCAAGGATTACCTGAAGAGTAAAGGTATAAAAATTAAGGATTAACCAAGGTGTTATTTTTATCCTCAATATAGATAAAATGCCTTGCGGTAGATAAAAAGTAAATCATGAAAAAATGATATTTAAATTAGAAGGAGTTAATAAAAGAAATGACAGCTTACAATCCGTTTGAAGTCGCCAAGAAACAAATAGACGCTTGTGCCAAAATTTTAAGATTATCCCCCAGTGTAACGGCAATGCTAAAGACTCCGATGAGAGAGCTCCATGTATCGTTACCGATACGCATGGATGACGGCTCTATCAAGGTATTCCAGGGATTCAGGGTCCAGTACAATGACGCCAGGGGACCTGCCAAAGGAGGCATCAGATTCCACCCGGATGAAACCATTGATACCGTCCGCGCCCTGGCTTCATGGATGACTTGGAAATGCGCCCTGCTTGATTTGCCGCTCGGGGGAGGCAAAGGCGGTGTTATCTGCAATCCCAAAGAAATGTCTAATGCCGAACTGGAGCGTTTATGCAGGGCTTATATCCGGGCGGTTTTCCAGTTTATAGGACCGGAAAGAGACGTGCCGGCACCTGATGTATATACCACCCCACAGATGATGGCCTGGATGATGGATGAGTACTCGGTGATAACAGGGAAGACGCAGTTCGGAGTCATCACGGGCAAGCCGTTAGCAATAGGAGGGTCTCCCGGGCGGGGCGACGCCACAGCACGCGGAGGCATGGTTACTATCCGCGAAGCTGCTAAGACACTAGGCATCGACTTGAAAAAAGCTAAAGTAGCGATACAAGGCTATGGAAATGCCGGCTACCATGCAGCCCGACTGTGCAGTGAACTCTTCGGGGCACCGATAGTAGCAGTGTGCGACAGCAAAGGCGGAGTCTGCAATATGAAGGGACTCGACCCGGCGGCAGCGTATAACTGCAAGGAAGAAACCGGCTCGGTCTGTAATCTAAAGGGTATAGAAGCGATATCGAACAAGGAAATCCTGGAACTCAATGTGGATATACTTATTCCATCGGCGATAGAAAATGTCATCACCGAGAAAAATGCCGGAAAAATTAAAGCAAAGATAATCGCCGAGTTAGCCAACGGCCCAACCACTCCGGAAGCCGATGAGATATTGTACAAAAATGGAGTCCATGTGATACCCGATTTTCTGTGCAACGCCGGCGGCGTGACCGTCTCTTATTTTGAGATGGTGCAGAACGCCTATATGTATACCTGGGAAGAGGCAGAAGTCTACAAGCGCCTAGACGTAAAGATGACGGCGGCATATCATTCCGTGTTAAATACCAGCCGGGAATACAAGATAAATATGCGACAAGCGGCTTATGTGCGGGCGGTTGAACGTGTGGTGGAAGCTATGAAATTACGCGGCTGGGTATAGCCTGCGGCTTGTGAAAGATACAGGCGTAAGGTAAAATAGAAAACCAGCTTCTAT
>CAYGVP010000158.1:0-3740 GCA_964353385.1 uncultured Dehalococcoidaceae bacterium | reverse complement strand
TAATCCAACCATTCTTTATTTTTGAACTTTTCTGGTATGTATTTGTCAGAAATGAACGTTATTCCCTTCGTTACTAATGCGTCTAGCTCAACTTTCCCTTTAAGTTCTTCCATTAATTTGAATTGTCTTTGCCAATCTTTCTTGTTCTTGAACCAGTCATACTTGGAAAGCTCTTTTAGTCTCTTCAAGTCAACGTCTTTGAACTTTATGATTTGTCTCTTTAGATCGTACTTTATTACGTCGTCTGCGGTTAAACCTAAGAACTTTGCTTCAGGAATGGCTAATCTTGCTGAGATGTGTGCTAATGATATGGAACCAGTCTTTAGGACTGAATAGATGTAAATTCCGTAAGGATCAAAGTCTGTAAGAACATAAACTGGCAGTCCCAGCTCTGTGTTCATTCTTTGTAAAAGTCTTCTTATACCTCTTGTAGCTTGGCCCTGGGATGCAATTATTGCGCATTCCATTTTATCCCAAAGTTTATCTTCATGCAACCTTTCCCAAATGGCTGCTTTTTCCATATACAAAACAAACTTTGCATCAACCTTTTTGAATTCTAATTCTTCTACAGAACTAGGGATACTCCAACCACCGCTTCCTAGTTTTGACCAGTCTATCAAATCGCCTTTATCCTTTATAACAATTCTTCCTGCTGCAGCCCCAAGTTTATTTGCGTTTATGTACAGTTGTTCTCTTAGCAAATCGGTTATAAGCTCCAAGTCCTCCACAGCTTTATTAGATTCTACTTGCTCGTTTACTATGTCTATGTTAGAGTTGGGCAAGGTTCTTCTCATTGCATAAAAAACTTCTCTTAGGCTCATATGTTTTTGAGCCTCTAGCAAGTCTCTTGCCAGTGCAGCCACTTCTGTTGTTTGGGTGAACTTTCTAACATGAGCGACGTTAAAGAAATATCTTTTTGCTATCTTGTTTCCAAGTGTTATCATTTTAGACTTGTTGCTATAAATCACATTGGACAACGTTCTTATCGGAACATCCATAGAAGGATTTTTACCTCTTTCAATATCCTTTACAAGTCTTTTCCCTAGTTCTTTTAGTTCTTTATCAGCTACCTTCTTCTCCATTTTCCTCACTTTCTATCTTCTCTTCTGTTTCCTCAGTACCTTCTTTAACTCCCTTCTTTAATAAATTCTCTAACTCAGTTTTTATTTTTTCTTTAGGAACATCAGATAGCTTTGACAAAGCTATAGCAACCTCTGGTATATACCTTTCAAATAAATTCTGTCTAATTTGAAATTCCTGACTCCTTTTTCTTTTAGAGATAAAAATTTTCATTTTTCTTCCTGCGTCTTGTAAAGCGAGTTTTATTTCCTTTATTATATCAGGATACGAGGCTACGGCTTGCTTTCCTTCTGTCGTGAATGGAACCCAAACAGAGACAAAATCTACCAGTATAACTAAAGGTCCATTTGGCATGGATTCATTGGATTGCTGTAAACCATACCTTCTCCAATCAGTTTCTTCCACCGCTTTTGTTATGGCGCAATCGCTTTGATGATAAGTTAATGGAACCTTGTTTGCAAATCTTAATAGTTGAGCTTGATCGTTTGAATTTAACTTGCCACCATATGCCAATCCTACTTCAACTTGGAATGGTGTTCCGTTGTATACAGCTGGAGGTCTTGACACTGCAGCAAAATAATCCGCCTCAATTTCTTTTTGCAGTCCTTTGGTAATTAATTCTTCTCCCAAAGGCGATAAACAGTCGGTTGGTGGTGCGATGAGCTTAACAGTTTGCATCGCCTTATGCAACCTTTCTAATTCTTCATGAGCTAATTCAGCAGGATGATGATTCTTGTCAAGTTTTGCAATCTTTAAAATTTCTTCTGCGGATGAGCTTCCTACCCTTGAGAAGTCTTTTTTCAAGAAGCTCATAACATTTTTTGAATTGGTTGTTCTTGCCAATCTTCTTAATATGCCTATCTCTACCCCGTATGGGTGAGGTTTTATTTCTTTTGGCGGCTTGGGTAGTTCCTTAACAACCGCTGGGAAGATCATTTTCTCATTAGGTCCATCGAAAACTATATGGGCATAAGGATTGGCTATTGCAGTTTGTTTCAAGAACTCGGGTATTGTTGATTTGCCTTTCTCGATATATTTTCCTACTACATAAAACTCTATTTTAGTGCCATGCCAATTGTCTGGATTTTTTAATTCATTATGAGAAATTATATGAGGCTCGTTCTTAGTAACATCGATCATTAATTCAAACTCATGGATTGGACCTTTGCCAATACCTGTTGTTACTTTGATAGGCTTACCAGTAGTTAGTTGGCTGTACAGACAAACTCCTTTTATGCCAATACCAAACAAACTTCTCGACTGCTTAAGCTTATGAAACCTAGAACCATAAAGAACCTTTCCAAATGCTCTAGGCACTTGCTCTGCTAATACGCCAGGGCCGTTATCCTTTATAACAACTTTATACTTATCTTCTTCTCCGATTTGTTTAACGCTTATGAATATATCTGGCAAAATCCCTGCGTCACATGTAAATTCTAGAGAATTGTCAACAGCTTCCTTTACCACGGTTAGCAAAGATTTTACTGGATTTTCATAACCTAAGAAATGTCTGTTTTTCTCGAAGAATTCAGCAGGGCTTATTTCCTTCATTTCTTTTGCATAATCCTCTGCATTTTTGTTCATATGGTCGGCCATTTTACTCACTTGAGTTAATGTATCAAATTAATACTTGTTCCTTTTAAGCTTAAGTATCTTAGAATAATAAATTTAAATCATATAAATTAATTATACTTGATATAGCTTATTTTTAGGTGATATTGATTTTAGAGGCAGTTTTAGTACCACACGAAAGGGTTAAGGTAATAAAAGATGGAACGGTTAGTAGTAAAATAAAGAAATCTCTAAACGTTAAACTATCCTTTGAAGAGAATTGCGTATCAGTAGAAGGTGAAGGCTTGGAGCTTTTTCAAGCCAAAACCATTGTAAAGGCAATAGGAAGAGGGTTCTCACCAGAGAATGCGTTTAGGCTTTTAAACGAAGATGAAAATTTAGAGACTATAGAGTTGAATCAGTTTAATGATAACAGGATTAAGATAATCAAGTCAAGACTAATAGGGACAGGCGGAAAAGCCTGGAGGATGATTGAGAATTTTAGTGGATGCTCTTTGTCCATATACGGTAAGACAGTCTCTCTGATAGGTAACTATGAGCAACTAAACATAGCAAGAGAAGCAATTCAGATGATAATTAGAGGCAGCAAACATTCTAAAGTTTATGGCTTTTTGTATCAAACAAAACCTTAAGGTTCTTCAAGACTTTTAAGAAATCCCTTTCTTTCAAGCCAAAGTTCTTGTGATTTAGTATATGTCCAGATTATGTCTCCTCTTTCATTAGATTGAACTACCCAGGGGGTTATTAATATTAAACCTCCAACCTTTACCCAAACTCTTTTCTTAAACCTTCCAGGAATTCTGCATATTCTCGTAAAGCCGTCTATGCATTTGATTTCAAACCTACTTCCGCCTAGATTAGCTTTAACAACACCTAAAATTTCTCCCTTTCCTGGTACTCTTACCCTTATGAATTCTTGATTTTCTTCTTCCATTTTAATCACAATATATTGAGATCATGGTTCTGTAAACGTCTCTACCTTCTTTCTTTGTAAAGAGTTTATAGCTTTTACTGATTTTAAAATTATATCTTTTCTTTAATAATTCAACCGCATCATTGGCTATGCTTTTATTTCCAACATATAAGTT
>CAYGVP010000157.1:0-3777 GCA_964353385.1 uncultured Dehalococcoidaceae bacterium | reverse complement strand
ATACAATAACCAAGATACAAGATACAATAACCAAGATACAAGATACAATAACCAAGATACAAGATACAATAACCAAATAAAGCTCTAATTTCTAAGCACTAAATCCTAAACCCCCACCCCATTTTCCCCGACCTTTCTTCCTGACCTCCTCTCCGCTGGCAGAGAGGAGGCACTAGAGAGGATTTAATTGTTTTTCCTTTTTTAATATTTTTTTTCAATTGCCTTAGCTTCAAACCGTAGCTGAATTATTTTTATTTGTTTTATTTGTTTTATGTTAAGTGCTTTCTATTTTACCTTTCTTTTTTACCTCACCCTACCCTCTCCAAACGGAGCATCAGGCTGTTCTAAGAATCACATGTTTGGAGAGGTAGTTAAGATGAGAGGGGCTGCGCCCCTCTCGCTAGCGCACTCCACTTTTCCCAACACCCCACACTTACTTTAGACTAAAAACCGGCAACTAACAAGAGAGAAATGTCGCTTTTTGGAAGGGGATGATAAAAACCCTCTTAATCTCCCCTTAAGAAAGGGGGAGACGGGAAAAGGGGGGTATTTGTTGAGCCTAGCGAGGAGAGTTAATACTACCCTATTAATCATTTGTAACATTGTTTAGGCAGTAATTTAATAGTTTTGCTACACCAACAGAACCATTTATATTTTCCATTTGAAAATCGCGACCATTCAACTGATCAAGATTTATTGTCAAACCTATTTCAGATATACTGCAAGGTTTTTTGTATTTATTTTTCACAATCCATTTAGGACGAATAGGACCATGAGCATAAGCATTTCTAATTTGATTAACTATCACTCTTGCTGCTGGAAATTCAGTGATTTGTTGTGCGGTAATTTCTATATTTAATATACCAAAAATTTCATCCATTGCAGAATCAAAAGCAGTGAAACACACACCTGTTGCAGCCACAACAGTATTTAAAGCAAGCTTTTCTCTCTCGGTTTCAGGAATGTTTACAGTGAAAGCTACTGCTCCACTCTCCGATTCAATACTAAATTTCTCGGGTAGTGCTGAATAGTCTAATTTACCACTTTTAGTATTATGCCAAATCATCCAAGTGAAAACCCATATATTATATGCTTCTTGCATCTTTTGCTTCGCTTCCATTTTTATTCCTTTCAGTCTTCTTTTTCTAATGTTCATGATAATTTAACGTTTACCATTTAGTTTAAATTTTAAGTGGATTTTTTAGATATTCATGCCCCTATTCTATCACTTTTCAATTTGAGTGCAAGACAAAATCCCCCTCTAACTCCCCCTTTTTCAAAGTGGGAGGATGATTGTCTTACCCCCGGAACGGGGTGTTTAAGAGGGGCTGCGGCGAACCGACCTTTCCTCTTTTATTCCCCTCTCCGCTGGCAGAGAGGGGAAAACTTGAAGGGGAGAAAACCAACACCCCCGAACGGGGCGTGTAAGAGGGGTGCAGACCCCTCTTTCTATTTTCTTCCCCCTTCCCGGCGGGAAGGGGGACAAAGGGGGATGGGGAAGAGGACTGGATTCCCAATCGAGTTGGGAATGACGAAGGCACTGATAAAGCAGAAATAGAGATTGCCACGCTTCGCTCGCAATGACCCTTCGACAGGCTCAGGGCAGGCAATCCCTTTGACTCCCCCTATTTAAAAGATTAAACTTTAATTAAAATAAAGACTTGACAAGATACACGGTAGCGTGTAAGATAAGATATGCCCATCAAAATCCTTGATAAAGAGACCATCAACCAGATAGCCGCCGGCGAGGTGGTGGAAAGACCGGCGTCGGTGGTGAAGGAGCTGGTGGAAAACGCCCTGGACTCGGGGGCGAGTCAGATAGGGGTGGAGATAAGGGGCGGTGGCATCAGCCTGATTAAAGTCACCGACAACGGCACCGGCATCCCTACTAATGAAGTAGAGCTGGCTTTCGAACGACACGCCACCAGCAAGATAAAGGGTCGAGAGGACCTGCAGAGCATCGTCAGTCTGGGCTTCCGCGGGGAGGCATTGCCCAGCATCGCCGCCGTAGCGGACATAGAAGTCGTCACCAGCGCCGAAGGTGAAAATTCCGGCACCTATATGTCGCTGGAGGGCGGGGTCGTGACGCAAAAGAAAGGGCAGGCGCGCACCCGCGGCACCACCGTCACCGTGAGAAACCTTTTCAAAAGAGTGCCGGCCCGACTCAAGTTCTTAAAGTCGATACCGACGGAAACCAGTCACGTGGCTAACGTGGTCAGCCAGTACGCCCTCGCCTACCCGGAGGTCGCCTTCAGTCTGGCCAGCGACGGCAAGGAGAACCTAAGAACCTCGGGGAAGGGCAGCCTGCTGGACTCGATAATCGATGTCTATGGAACAGAAACCGCCCGTAAAATGATGTCGGTGGACAGCGCGCAATCGAGCTGGACGGCCGCCCGGGGGACGCTAGAGATTCACGTATCGGGGATGGTCGGCGCTCCTGAGCTGGGTCGGGCGGGGCGGGGCTACCTAAGCTTCTTCGTCAACCGCCGCTGGGTGAACAGTCGGATACTCGCCTATGCGGTGGAGGAGGCCTACAGCGGACTGCTTATGACAGGCAGACACCCGGTGGCGGTAATCGATATCGCCATCCCGCCGGGGGAGGTGGACGTCAATATCCATCCCGCCAAGAGCGAGGTAAAGTTCCACAACGAAGGGGAGGTCTTCAGGGCAGTGCAGAAAGCGGTGCGGCAGGCCCTCATGGCGCAGATGCCGGTGCCGAAAATCGAGGAGGTGGTCGCCCCGTATAAAGCTTCCCCATCTTATAAGCTGGAGCAGCTCTGGGGAACGACCGCCGACACGGAAAAGGCTGCCAGGCCGGTAGAATCGACCCTACCGTTAACGTCTTCCCTGCCGGTATTGAGGGTGGTGGGACAGGTAATGAGCGCTTATATTGTTGCCGAGGGGCCGGACGGTTTATACCTCATCGACCAGCATGCCGCGCACGAGCGGATACGCTACGACAAGGTAAAGCAGCAGCGGGAGGAGAAGAAGCCGGAGGTGCAAGGCCTTTTGGAGCCGGCGACCTTCGAGGTAACGCCGCGACAGGACGCCATTATAAGGTCGTGCGTGGAAAGCCTATCGGATTTCGGGTTTACCTTGGAGTCGTTCGGCGACAGGACTTATCTGGTGAGGTCGGTACCGGCGATGGTGGCGGGGGACAACTGGTCGGCTATGCTAAAGGAATTGCTCGACGCTTTAGTCGGGGAGGAGCGGAGCAAGTGGGAGGAAAAAATCGTGGCGTCGATTGCCTGCCACGGCGCCATTAAGAGCGGGCAGACCTTAACCGACGAAGAAATGAGGTCGCTAGTAAGGCATCTGGAGCAGACGCCCAATCCGCATACCTGCCCGCACGGTAGGCCCACCGTCATTAAATTAAGCGGAGCGCAGCTGGAGCGGGAGTTTGGGCGGGGGTAACCAGTTCTCCAGTTCTTCATTACGAGTCCTCAATCTTAACTCAGGATAGACTCCGCGTGAGAATCACGATGATTTATTTAGCCTGATGATAGAGATTGCCACGGGCTTCGCCCTCGCAATGACAATTTGAATTTTCAGGTTTTATACGTATCATCGATTCAAGACTTTTGATTCTTAATCTACTCCCCCTCCCCCCTCTGGTGTACCTCGTCCCAGCGCACCATGCCGTCCTCGATAAGCTGGCGAATTTTCTTCTGCACCGGGTTCAGACCGGCGCTTTTACCCGTTTTTACCTCTAAAATAACGATTTCCTGCGGGTCGCCTTGAGCCAGGCCGGGAAACACTATCATGTCGATAGGACTG
>CAYGVP010000156.1:0-3782 GCA_964353385.1 uncultured Dehalococcoidaceae bacterium | reverse complement strand
ACCGGCTCAAGCTGTAATTGTAGTCTGCCGCTGCCCGTCTTGACAATATCCAGGAGTTCCGCCAGCCTGGTTTCAAGGGAATTAGAGTTGCGTATAATGGTCTGAATAAGCTTTAGATGAGAATCATCGGCGGTAGTTTGGAGTTCTTCTTCCAGCAAGCCGGCGGCGGCGATTATCGAAGTCAAGGGTGTCTTAAGTTCATGGCTAAGGGTATCGATGAATCTTAGCCATTCCTCTTCTTTGGTTTCCATAAGTGTCCATCAACCTCTACAAGAAGATAGATAAGCGAATTTACTTAAATGTAGCACGTTTTGAATAACGTATCAAGTAATAATATAAAGGAAAAAGGGGATTCCTCCCCTTCAAATCGAATGGTTAAGATGGAACCGGTGCAGAATTATTTAGATATTCCCCTGGCAATGCTTTTAAGCAGGCTAAGGATGCCGATAACCGCGCGCTGTATCTCCGGGGGTTCTTCAGCCAGCAATTTGGCAACGTAAGGGTCCAGATGGCGGCTGTTATAGCGTGTGGAGTTTTCTTCCTCTACCGCGGATGTCTGCGGTGAAAGGAAGCCGGCGAGGGTGAATAATTCATCCTCACTAAAGCCAAGAGGCTTGGCAATTTTACGCAGAATCCGTGCCGACGGAAAACGCTCGCCTCTTTCGATACGGCCTAGGTGTGAAGATGACACACCCGATTCCGCAGAGAGTTCTTGGAGAGTAAGCGGGGTGTTAATCCTTTGCTGTTTGAGTATTTTACCTAAATCGTTAGTATTATAGCTCATGGTAGTTAAAATTATAATTTGCCATTTGGCAAAAGTCAATGCGAGTAATCCCTGAATGATATTCAAGTTATCCATCATTTGGCGTAGCAGTAAGTTAGCAAATTCCTTGACGCATAATCATATGCGGAATATAATTATTCTTGCCGGATAGTCTGTTTATAGTCTGGAAAAGCTGAGATGCTTGATGAAGAAGAAAAACCGTCTCGGCTTTTTATTGTGTCTGGAGGGAATGACGGCGTAATGGACAAGGCATATGATGTAATTATCGTTGGCGGAGGCCCTGCCGGGACCTTCGCTGCGTTGGAGCTGGCGCAGTCGGAAAAGGTGAAGGTCCTTCTAATTGAAAAAGGCAGGGATATCAGCGACCGGCGGTGTCCGGCGCGTGATACAGGGGCGACCTGCGCGGAATGCCAGCCATGCAACTTGGTCTGCGGTCTGGGCGGCGCGGGGGCTTTCAGCGACGGCAAACTGGTGCTTTCCAGCCAGGTAGGCGGCCACCTAGGCGAATACCTCGGCGAAAAGCGTGCAGCCGGCTTGATTAGTCATGTCGATAAGGTGTATTTGAGATTCGGCGCGACGAAAAAGATATTCGGCGACGACGGGGTCATTGATGAAATGAGCAGCAAGGCAAGTAAGGCAGGCCTGCGTTTAATACCGATACCTGTGCGTCATATGGGCACGGAGAGAGGTTATCAAGTTCTGAAAAGAATGCAGGACTATATTCGGCCGAAGATTGATTTAAAAACCCTGACAATGGTCTCAAAGCTAATTGTGGAGAGGGGCGAGGTCAAGGGTGTCGAAACAGAGGAAGGAAAGAAATACCTCTGTAAATACCTCATACTGGCGCCGGGGAGAGAGGGCGCCGACTGGCTTTCGCACGAGGCGGGAAGACTTAAATTGACCATGCATAATAACCCCATAGATGTGGGTGTGCGTGTGGAAGTTCCGTATGCGGTAATGAAAAACCTGACCGATGTTTTGTATGAAATTAAGCTGGAATATATATCCCAGAGTTTTCAAGACCGGATAAGGACATTTTGCATGTGTCCCGCCGGGGAGGTCATCATGGAGTCCACCGGCGGTATCGACCCGGTGGTGACGGTGAACGGACACAGCTACGCTGGCAAGAAGACGGAAAATACAAATTTTGCCCTGCTGGTAAGCACCGATTTCACCAAGCCGTTCCACGAGCCGATTGCTTACGGTAAATACCTTGCCAGGCTGTCAAATCTTCTCGGCGGCGGGGTGCTGGTACAGCGCCTGGGCGATTTGCTTGAAGGACGGCGCTCCACACCGGTGCGTATCGAGAAAGGGAAACTCAAACCAACGTTAAAGAGCGCTACCCCGGGCGACTTAAGCTTTGCCTTGCCCTTCCGCCACCTTACCGGTATCATTGAGATGCTGATGGCGATGGATAAAATGATACCAGGCGTGGCATCTGAAGATACTTTATTATACGGGATAGAGGTCAAGTTTTATTCCTTCCGCCCGAAACTCACAACCTGTCTGGAGACGGAGATTAAAAATATGTTCGCGGTGGGCGATGGAACAGGGGTCAGCCGCGGGCTGGTGCAGGCATCCGCTTCCGGGCTGGTGGCGGCGGTGGAGATATTGGAAAGATTGGAAAAGCGATAACCTTAGCTTAACTCAAGGGTTTGGTTCCGTTTGCTTATGGTTGCTTTCACGTTTCAATACTCCTATAATGCCATCAGTTAATTTCGGAGAGTGAGGTATGGTAAATGACTATTACACCTAACTTCCATTTCAATCTTTCAGGTAATACTCTTATCTTCATAACTGGTGTCATCATCTCTTATTTCACGCATGTAGGTTGGTTTGCCATAGCTGGATTATTATACTTTTTTGCTACGCAAAAACTAGGTTGGGTTACTATCGTTACCTTCGTGTTGAGTGTCATCTTCTTTTTTATTGGCATTTGGAAAGTGGGGTGGATATTTTTTTAAATAGAGAATAAGCCATCCCAATAAATAAATTGCTACCAAACTCAATACTATTATCGTCCCATTCATATTTCATATACTCCTTAAAATATATTTAACACCAAAAGCAAACAGTACCAAGGGTTAACTTACTTGACAGTTCACTCTGTGCCATCTACAATAATAACGTGTGTTTCAAAGGAAAAGTGAAACACCAATGTCAGAGTTTTTACTTGGGGTCAGGGCTCTTTCAGCACCGGGAGGGTCGAATAACCCCCAATAATATTGGCCGCTAGCGGCCGGATTAATCTTGGAAGGGGAGTGATGCTACTTGGCAGAAGTGACACCGGGTGCGGAAGAAAGTTTTGATAGTCTGCTTAAGCGATTCAACAGAAGGGTACAGCAGGACGGCATCCTGGCGGAATTGCGCCGTCGCGAGCACTACGAGAAACCGTCGGTAAAACGGAAGCGCAAGAAAGCAGCCAAGAAACGCGGGTCTGCCAAAAGCACTAGGACTTTCCGGCGAGCGGCAACTACCCGTTAGTCAATAATCAATCGGCTGGCTTTACTTTTCTACTCTGGCAGGTCATATATGGCAGCGGAAACAGACCTGGAAAAAAGAATCACCGAGGATATGAAGCAGGCGATGAAGGCCGGCGATACGGTCAAACGCGATACCCTCCGCATGTTGTTATCCTCTATAAAAAACGCCGCCGGCGCTAAACTCGCTCCTCTGGACGAGGGAGAAGTTCTCGCCGTTATTTCCAAAGATGTAAAAAGACACCAGGAGAGCATCGACGCTTTTAAGAAGGGCAACCGCGCCGACCTGGTTTCTAAAGAGGAAGCGGAAATGGCAGTCCTGCAAGCTTATTTACCCAAGCAGATGAGTCATGAAGAGATTGTGGCGGCGGCAAAAGAAGTCATCGGGGTTGTGGGTGCTGCAGGGCCCGGCGATAAGGGCAAGGTCATGCAGCAGCTGATGCCCAAACTCAAAGGTAAAGCGGACGGCAAAGCTATTAACGACGTGGTAACAGAGCTATTAGGGAAGTAGGGGGGCT
>CAYGVP010000155.1:0-3828 GCA_964353385.1 uncultured Dehalococcoidaceae bacterium | reverse complement strand
AGATGCTCGCCATGGCGTTGGCGACATTTTTACAGTCGCCGACCATGCCGTTTTTAAAGTAATCCGCGGGCTTTTGCCAGTCATCGGGGTTCCAGCTTTTCGCGTATACCGGCTTGATAGGGGCAGCGTAGGCACTTGCCTTGTTTTCAAACTGGATAAAGCCCTCGCCGGAACTGACAAACTCTTTCAATGTCTCCGGGTCGCTAAAAATATCCTTGACATACACGGGGTGAGGCGGGTTACTGTTGGTAAGGTTAATTTGCGCCTTGTCCGCCCAGCTTTGCACGGTGGGGTCTCTGGGGGTAACATATTCCCCTGCTTTGCCATAATAAACAGGATCTTTCACCCACCAGCTGTAAGTTTTGTAAGCAACGGCTCCGACTGAAGCGGTGATGGCTGTACCTGTCACTGCATAACCCAAAACTAACACTATTGGAAGGCCGGGAAAAGAAGCAGTTTCAAAACTAACTCTGTTATTTTCCGTATCAAGTTGGCGTTCCATCGTTATCCAGTTAACGCCATTATAATAAATCGGCACGATTTTATTTTCATCAGCGCCGGCGGGAAGGTCTTCCTCGGCGTAAGAGAGAGTTACCGTCACCGGCTGGGAAAACTTCGTGTTATCCGGTCCGAGGTCATAAAAATTACTTATTACGATGACCTCCGGAGCATCGGTCACGGTGGAGGTCAAGCTCTCCGGAATCTCGATAAAGGTCTTAATAGTTACCGGCGTGTCGTTAGCGACGGCGCCCGGCGGCACCCAGATTCTCGCCGCTTCGTTGACCAGCATGGCGCCTTCTCCGGGCGTAGCTAGAGCCACTTCAGTCATGCCGGCGAGGTCGAGGTTATTTGGAGCGACTCTATTGATTTCAACGACCGGCACTTCCGTACCGCCGTTACCGCCCGACCCGCCGAAAATATCGCACGCAGTAACGCCCAATGATAACATTATCAAAGCAAGCATAATACAGACTATTTTTTGCCACCGATTTTTCATACGCATCCCATCCTATATTAAAAAATCTGGAACTCCTCGGAAATCAAGAAGATATTAAAATTATACCACTTTTGAGGCATAAATGCCAGATTTTTAGCCTCGATTTACGTTTGTAACGTTTGTTATGTCAAATAAAGCGCCGCTCTTTTTCAGAACGCCCGCGATACTGGCATCTATTACCTGTAGGTGTTATCATAAATTTAAGTACTATGGATATCAATATTACGTTCATGGGCGCCGCCCGCGGCGTCACCGGCTCCCGCTATTTGATAGAAGCCAATGATACAACCATCCTCGTGGATTGCGGGCTATACCAGGAAAGAGAGTTCCTCTATAGAAACTGGGAGCCTTTCCGCTGTTCGCCGGCTAAACTGGAGGCTGTTTTTCTGACCCACGCCCACCTCGACCACTCCGGCTTATTGCCCAAGCTGGTCAATGAAGGCTTCCGGGGCAGGGTCTATTGTACCCCCGCCACCGCCGATATTACCAAAATTATTCTCATCGATTCGGCGCACCTGCAGGAAGAAGACGCCGCCTATAAGAAAAAGAGGCATATCAAGGAAGGCAGGCAGGGGCCCTATCCCGAAATACCCCTGTTTACCGTCGCCGATGCCGAAGCGACCTTTCCCCTTTTTTCCCTGGTTGAGTACAACCAGACCGTTAACATCGGCCATGGCATTGAAGCTTCTTTCTTTGACGCCGGCCATGTCCTCGGCTCGGCGATGATAAAGCTGCGTATCAGCCAGGGCGAAGAAAAGAGGAGCATTATTTTTTCCGGAGACATCGGCCGGTGGAACCGCCCTATTCTGCACGACCCCAGCACTTTCCGCTATACGGACTACGTCGTCATGGAATCAACCTACGGCGACCGTAAGCACGAGGGAACCGAAGAAATCGGCGATAAGCTGGCGGAAATAGTAAAAGCAGCCTTTGCTGCCGGCGGCAACATCATCGTGCCCAGCTTCGCTTTGCAGCGTACCCAGGAAATCTTATACTACCTCAACATCCTGCATATGACAAAACGTATTCCGCTCCTGAAAGTATATCTGGATAGCCCGATGGCGATAAAAATCACCGAGGTATACAAGCGCTACGCCGAGCTTCTCGACCAGGACATGAGAGAGCTGATACGCAACCACCGCTCCCCTTTCGACTTCCCCGGCCTTAAGATGGTAGAAACGGTTGAGGAATCAAAAACCCTTAATGAAATTAAAGGCACTGTTATGATCATCGCCGGTTCCGGGATGTGCACCGGCGGACGCATCAAACATCATCTCGCTAATAATATCTCCCGCCCGGAATGTACGGTATTATTCGTCGGATACCAGGCAATCGGCACGCTTGGCCGCCAGATATTCGACGGCGCCAAAACCGTTAGAATCCACGGCCAACAATATCCTGTCCGCGCCCGGATTGACCATATTCAGGGATTCTCCGCTCATGCGGATAGGGACGAACTTTTAAAATGGCTTTCCAAGCTATCGGTTCACCCCAGGCGTATTTTCATAACTCACGGTGAATCCAATTCCGCCGAGCAGTTCAGCAGGTTTTTACGCGAAAACACGGGATACGAGACCCTTGTGCCTGATTACGGCACCACCGTCAGGCTGGAGTAAAATATACAATATAGGCAATATTTCTTTAGGAGGGCCTATGAACACTGAATATGAAATCAATCAACTTGCAAAGGAAGATTCGTGGCGGATGTTCCGCATTATTGGAGAGCTAGTGGAAGGATTTGATAGCCTGGCAGATATCGTGCCCGCCGTAACAATATATGGCTCCGCCCGTACCAAGCCGGATGATAAGCTGTACGCACGCACTGAAGAGATAGCGTATTTACTGGGTAAAGCCGGCTTTAACATTATGACCGGCGGCGGACCCGGCGTCATGGAGGCGGCTAACATGGGGGGGCGTAAGGCCGGGGTTAAATCCGTTGGCTTAAATATTCACTTGTCGGTGGAACAGGCTTGTAACGTTTATGCGGATAAGACTATAACATTTCACCATTTCTTCGTCCGCAAGGTCATGCTGGTAAAATACGCTACTGCCTTCATCATTATGCCGGGCGGACTGGGCACGCTGGATGAGTTGTCCGAGGTGCTTACTCTTATACAAACCCAGAAGATCAAACCCTTCCCCGTAATAATGTACTCCAGCGAATACTGGGGCGGCTTCCTTGACTGGCTTAAAAACACGGTGCTGGCTAAAGGTAATATCTCCGAAGAAGACCTTGACCTTTTAAGAGTTTTCGATTCTCCCGCGGAGATTGCCGCAGCTGTGGAAAGCTGGTACACCAAGCAGGAAGTCACCGGCCGGAAAGCATTGGAATATCATATATAATTTTTAAAAAGGGTCGCCCGGGACTGACCTCGCTTAACTGGTCGTCCCTTTCCTTTTTACTAACTCTTCTTCCACGCCTCCGCCCCCTCGATAAGTTCCCTGGCGGCTTTAAGAGCGCTTTCCGTGTAACGCGGCCCGCCGACCATTATCGCCAGCTCCTGGAAACGCGCCTCCCCTTCCAGTGGCTCAATGGTGCTGACGGTGCGGTCGCGGGCAGTCTTTTTAGAGACCCTGTACTGCGCATCGGCGAAGGCGGCAATCTGCGGCAAATGCGTCACGCAGATTACCTGGTGGTGCTGCGCTAGTTTCCAGAGCTTCCTGCCGATGACCTCGCCGCTGCGTCCGCCGATGCCGATATCTATTTCGTCGAAGATGAGCACCGGTATCGTATCCGCTTCCGCCAGCGCGCTTTTCAACGCCAGCATGAAACGCGATATCTCGCCGGTTGAGGCTATTTTATCCAGCGCCTTGGCCGGCTCTCCCGGATT
>CAYGVP010000154.1:0-3845 GCA_964353385.1 uncultured Dehalococcoidaceae bacterium | reverse complement strand
CTGTTCCTAACGACCTTACCGGAGATATTATCGGCGACCTTAATACCAAGCGCGCCCGCGTGATGGGGATGAACCCGGAGGGCGGCACCAACGTTATCGAAGCACAGGTGCCGTTGGCGGAAATCCAGCGCTACAGCATTGACCTTAAATCGATGACCCAGGGCAGGGCGACTTATACCATGGAGTTCGACCATTATGAAGAGGTCCCGGCTAATATCACCCAGAAGCTAATTGCCCAGAAACAGGCGGAAAAAGCGGAAAAGAGCTAGATTTAGTAATATCCAACCTTAATAACATGACGTCCTGTAAAATCAGGGCGTCATTCTTTTTGGAAACGATTTCTTGAGATGCTAAGAAGCCATCAGTTCCTTCAGTTTCTGGGTAAAAGCCGGCAAAACCCTTTTCCAGTCTGCCACAACACCGAAACGCGCGTAGCGGAAAATATTGGACTCCTTGTCTTTGTTGATAGCGATAATCGTCCTGGCGCCGGAGCAGCCGCTCATATGCTGACTGGAGCCGGAGATAGCGATAGCGATATAGACTTCCGGGGCGATAATTTTACCGGTGAGTCCTACCTGCGCGGTATCGGGTATCCAGTTGTTATCACAGGGAGGCCGACTGGCGCCGACGGCGCCTTTCAAGAGTCTGGCAAGTTCTTCCAGCTGCTTGAATCCGTCTGCGCTGCCGATGCCTCTGCCTCCGGCAACGACAATTTGAGCATCTTCTATTTTAATACCGGCTACCTCTTCCACCACTCTCTTCAGAATCCTGACTTTAGCTACTGAAGCGTCAAGTTCCGCCGGGATATTAACAATCTCACCCTTCCGAGAAGCATCCGGCGTTAAAGCTGCCATAGCTTTGGTTTGTATGGTCACTACCTGGGGGTCGGTCTCGGTGATAAAAACAGCACGGGCATTGCCGCCATATACCGGCTTAGTCTGGAGCAGCCTTTTAGAATCGGCGTCGATAGCCAGGTCGACACAATCCAATGTCGCCGCCGTACCCAACCGAAAAGCCAGTCTCGGCGCCAGCTCACGTCCAATATCAGTCTGCCCCATGATAACTATCTGGGGCTTTATTTGTTTTATTGCTTTTTCCAGCACGCTTAAAAAGGCATCCGGCTGATAGTCTTTAAGCTGCGTATCATCGACGATATAGGCTTTATCAGCCCCCGCCGCAATAGCCTGCTGCGCTAGAGAACCGATGTCGCTGCCAAGTAGAATAGCGGAGAGTTCCTGCCCAAGATTATCCGCCAGCTTTCTGCCTATACCCAGACCTTCGGCGGTGATAGGCATGATTTTATCGCTTATTACTTCGCAGTAGACGACTATACCTTTGTTATCGGACATTGTTAATTACCTCAAGACCGTCATAATATTCTGGTCTCTCTAAGCCTGTTCGCCAGGTTTACTACCATTACCTCCGGAGTCTCCCCGGCGATAAATTCGCATTTTCCTTCGTGAACGGGCTGAAAAAGCTTATGCAGCTTTGTTCGCGGGTTATTGACTCCAATAGATGAGCCAAGGCTAATATCAGCAGGTTTCCAGATAACCGGCTCAATCTTTTTTGCCGCCATAATACCTTTAATAGTAGGATAACGCGGCTGGCCAATTTCATTACTCACGGTAACCACTGCCGGCAGCGGCGACTCGATAATGTCATATCCAGAGGAATTGACCCTTTCTACTCTTAGTTTACCGTCTTTTGCCTCTATCTTGCGCGCCAGGGTGACGCAAGGCACGCCGAGGATTTCAGCGATGGCAGGGCCTGTCTGTCCGGCATTAGTGTCGGAAGCCTCGCGACCGCATAAAATCAGGTCGAAATCCCCCTTTTTCTTTATAGCCATGGCCAGGGCATAAGCTGTCGACCAGCCGTCGCCTCTGACAAAAGCCTCGTCTTCAAGTAAAATAAGCTCATCGGCACCCATTGCTAACGGCTTCTTGACTACCTCACGCAGCAGGTTTGTTCCCAATGTCATTATGGTGATTTTCCCGCCTGTAGCTTCTTTAAGGTGTAAAGCGGCCTCCACGGCATACTCTCCGTAAGGGTCAATTACCGGCGGCGCGCCGCGCATTTCCGCCTTATTACCAGCCTCATTGATTTTAAAGCTGGCCGGCGGCGCTTCGGGATCAATGACCTGTTTAACGCACACTATAATATTCACAAAAAAGTCCTTAAATAAAACAGCGGTGGGGTTCAAACCTAATTAAACATTGAATTTAACGCTATGTCAAACGCAGGCAGATAACACGAATAATACCTGATAGGTCCTTTTCAATGTCAATCGGAGCTTGTGGAAAATTATTATGTAAATTACCCACAACTTCTTCCGCTTGCCCCTGCCCTATTTCCAGAAGCAGACTGCCATTTTTCTTCAGCTTTTTTCCTGCCTGATGGCATATTAGTTTGATTTTATCCAGCCCCTTTTCCCCGCCGTTTAACGCCAGCTTCGGCTCAAAACTCAAAGGACCCTTAGCGGGAATATCAGCCGCCCTGACATATGGTAGATTGGCAATTATCAAATCGACAGGCTCCGGCAGAGGCTCTAACAAGTCGCCCAGTAAAAACGCGATTCTCCCTGCCACGCCATGTTTCAAACAGTTTTGTTCGGCTAACTTTAATGCTTCAGTTGATATATCGGTGGCGTAAATCTTTACCGATGGTAAATTTACAGCTAGAGAAACGGCAATAGCCCCACAGCCCGTGCCGATGTCAGCAATTTTAGAGTAGCCATATTTACGGCAGAGACTTATGGCTTTACCCACCAACAGCTCGGTCTCGGGGCGGGGTATAAGTACGTGTGGGTTTACAGTAAAATCAAGCCCGTAAAATTCACGATGCCCTGTAATATAGGCAGTAGGTTCACCGTTCGCTCTCCTAGCAACGATCTTCATGAAGTTATCAAATTGGGCAGCGCCTATATCGTTATCAAGGGAAGAGAACAATTGAGCGCGGGTTATCTCCAGCACATGTCTTAAGAGAATTTCGCCTTCAATTGAGGCATCATCGATTTTATTTTCGGCAAGGATTTTTCTAGCTTGAGACAGCGCCTGTTTGAGATTCACACCTTCTATTCCTCAAGCAGTCTTTCATGCTCGGAAGTCGCCAGCGTATCGATAAGCTCGCCGATATCTCCATTCATAAAGCGGGGCAGATTATGCAACGTAAGATTAACGCGATGGTCAGAAATACGGTCCTGCGGGTAGTTATATGTCCTTATCTTTTCAGCTCGCTCTCCGGTGCCGACCTGCGAACGCCGCTGCGAGGTTATAGCTTCCTCCTGCTTACGCCTTTCCATATCCAGCAATCTCGTTCTTAAAACAGACATCGCTTTGACCTTGTTCTGAAGCTGGGAACGCTCGTCCTGGCAAACGACCACCATTCCCGTTGGCTGGTGCGTTATGCGGACGGCCGAAGCAACCTTGTTGACGTTTTGGCCTCCCGCACCGCCGCTGTGAAAGATATCAATCCTCAAATCATCCGGGTCGATTGATATGTCCACCTCTTCCGCTTTAGGCAGAACAGCTACCGTAGCCGTCGAGGTGTGAATTCTGCCGGAAGCCTCGGTAACCGGCACGCGCTGCACCCGATGCACGCCGCTTTCATATTTCAGTCGACTGTAAGCATTTTTTCCCTTCACTTCAAAGATTATTTCTTTAAAGCCGCCGATGCCGCTTTCACTGATACTGATAACATCGGTCTTCCAGCCCTGACTCTGGGCATAGCGGCTATACATGCGGTAAAGGTCGGCGGCAAATAATGCTGCCTCGTTGCCTCCCGTACCCGCCCTGATTTCCACAATAATGTCTTTTTTATCGTTTAGGTCCTTGGGTAAGAGGGCAAGT
>CAYGVP010000153.1:0-3871 GCA_964353385.1 uncultured Dehalococcoidaceae bacterium | reverse complement strand
GAGGTGGAGGGCGAGAAAACGAAAACGCCGACAGAACGAAAAGCGGGAACAGGAACAAGAACAGGCCGTGTTTTCTAAACTCCCTCTGTAAAATGGGTTTTTCTAGGGGGTCCTATCTGGGGGGGGGGTAGGCTGTAGCCTGTTCCCAATGTTGTTCCCAATTAGCTGTTTTTTTTCTTGCAAAGTTTATCATTTGGCGCTATCTCTTGCACTCGGAGGTGATAAGTGGAAGAGAAAATCGCAACGAAGAGCAGCCCATTTCTAGTCGCCGATGAGGCGGCAAAATGGCTGCGCGTGACCCCGAGCACGCTCGCCAGATGGCGAGGGAAGCCGGGAAATGGACCCCCGTTTTTTCAGCCCGGTGGACCGAGCACGCAGGTGCTCTACCGACTCTCGGACCTCGAAGAGTGGGTGGCGCGAGGGCGAGTCGGCGAGGTGGATGAAGAGTTGCAGCCATGACCGCGGAGCGCGCACCCTCCCCCCTCGACGGTTTCGTGATGTGCGTCGACTCCGAGGTGCTCGGCGAGCGGGTGTTGTTCGTCGGCGACGACTTCAAGCCCGAACCCGGCGACCCCGTCCCCTACACAGCGGACGAACTCTATCGACTTCTCGACTCTCATCCTGATATGATTCGCGCCGTCCACCGAATTAAGGCCGCGTTTCCAGGCGCGAAGGTCGTCGAGCAGTCCGAATCGAAATCGGAGGCCAGCCATGAACCCGCTTGACCGTTTTCTTGGGGCGTGCCGGCCCGCGTCCGTCGCGGCGGGATGGCTGGAAGAGAAGATGATCGATCCCGTCGTCGCAGACGCAAAAGGGTGCCGCTGGTGCGGTAGGGAGTTTTCCGAGGCGATCGGTCAGAGCGACCGCGCGGCGTTCGGAACCGGAATCGATACTCTCGAACGATGGTGCTCGCCGTCGGTTCGCGTTGCTGCGTTGCTCGTGCCATACTCCCGCTTTGGAGAGACTATCGGAGTAAAGGCGATCCCATCCGCTGACGTGAAGCCGCCGGCCCTCAACTTAACGCCGATGCCGTGGCCGTTGTGGATTGACGACCTAGATCAACAGGGGCCTGTGGTTATCGCGTGGGGTGAGATTGTTGCTCTCCGAATCCGATCGATGAGCGGGGACGGGTGCGTTATCGGACTGCCAGGATTCTGGAAGAAGATATGGGCACCTCTTTTCAGTGGGCGCGATGTTATTTTTTCCGTTCTGCCGGATGGACAGAGGGAGAAGATCGAGGCGGACTTGCTTGCGAACGGAGTGAAGGATGTCAAGTGATAAACACGTCGATTTTTTGCGCCGGTTTTTCTTCTCGCGGACGGACTATGTGGCAATCTCGGCGCCTTGGAACAACCTCAAGCCGTGCCCGGTCCCTGTTGACAATGAGGAACACCTTCTGGCATTACTTGCAGCTCACGTCCTTGGAACCAAGGCGCCGCATGTCACAGTTAGAGACAAAAAACTAGGTGAGCAGACGGGCTGGTTCCGCCTCGGAAGTTACACGCCTGCCGTCGACGGCACGACGCGGTGGCTGTGTCTCGATTTCGACGGGCCTCCCCACACCGATGCGTTGGCTGACCCGCTTGCGGCTGCGAAGTTGGCTTCGGAGAAAGCCGCCGCTCTCGGACTCCATTCCCACCTCGAGAAGTCAGGAGGTGGCAAGGGCTGGCATGTGTGGCTATTGTTTGAGCCTGGAGTTTTAGCGGCTGATGCGCGGAAGCTCGGTTTCGCGCTGGCACCCGTCGTACCGCTCGCGAAAGAAGGGCTGCTGTCGGACGCGAAAAAGGGACGCGGGATTGAGGTATTCCCAAAACAGGACCGGATTAGTGTGGGTGGATTCGGAAATCTCGTCTGGCTGCCCTGGCTCGGTTGTCCAGGGGGAACTCCGTGTCAAGGCGAAAAAGATGCTGCTCTCTGATGAGTTGAAATCGAACGACCCGACTTCTGTATCCGCGGCGCTCGATGTCGTGATGCCGGAGGTGATGACCAAAACGCGCGAGCGAGGTCGGACGAACCTAAAGGACACGCGTCGCCGAATGATCGACGGCTTTCCTCTGGACGCCGTATATAGAGGGGAGTTGACCGGCAAGCCCAAGGGTATCGGTTGGCTCGAAGCCCGAGATCCGTGGTCGCTTTCGGGAGATCAAGATCCGAGCGCGGGAGTAGCAACCGGAGAAGGAATTGCAGAGCGTGGGTCGTTCCACTCGTTCCGCACGGGTGAGACAATATCGGTATTCGACTTCCTGATGAAGCGCGACGGTTTGGATATTCGCGGCGCCTTTGAGGAGGTCGCCCGGATCTCGGGTGTCGAGTGGAAGGAGGATAGAACACCGGGCGCGACGAGCTCGACATGGAGCGCGACGTCGAACACACCCACGGAAACCTCCACTATCCCGACTCTGCCATCTGGCGTCGACCCTCGAACCGACATGGCGAACGCGCGCCGGTTTGTCGCCGCGTACGGGCAGATTGTGCGGTACTGTCCCGAGCGCGGGGGGTGGCTCGTTTGGGACGGTCGGCGATGGCAGGTCGATCCGGAGGCCGCGATCGTGCGTGGGTACATGCGGGCGTGTGCCGCAGAACTGGCGAACACAGCACAGGGACGGATCGATGAGGTGCTCGACGCGATGAAGCACGCCGAGACGGCAGAGGAGCGCGCTGCACTGTCCGTACAGAAGTCCGAGTCGGGAAAACTCAGAACGTGGGCACGCGATAGTCAGCAATCTGGCCGCGTGTCGTCTTCGCTGACCGCCGCCGAGGAACTTCCGGGAATGATGATCCGCGCGAGCGTTTTAGATTCCGACCCGTGGGTGCTCAACTGCGAGAACGGCTGCGTCGACCTGAGAACCGGGAAGATCACGCCGACCACGCCGGAGATGATGTTGACGATGATTTCGGGGACCGTGTGGGAGGAAGGCGAATCCGCCGAATGGACATCATTTTTGGAGCAGATTCTACCCGACGCGACGGTCCGCGACTGGCTACAACGATGGGCCGGGACGTGCTTAACTGGGTTGATCTCCGACCGCGTGATCGTGATGCTGGTCGGTGTCGGAGCGAACGGTAAGAGCGTTTTTCTTGACGCGCTCGCTCATGCACTCGGGGATTACGCCGCGACCACGAGCCCGGAGTTCTTCGCAAGCTCCAAGAATCAGAATTCGAGCCGAGAATATCAGGTGGCGCAGATACAAGGAGTTCGGATGTTGCGCGCGACTGAAACGGAGAGCGGCGCGACCTTGAACGAGTCGCTGCTCAAGCAGATTACGGGCGGCGACCCATGCGTCGGGCGCCATCCCTACGGCCGTCCGTTTTCGTTCCGACCGATATGCAAGCCGGTGCTCGCAACAAACAACCGACCGCGACTCAGGGACACGAGCAAGGCGATCTATGACCGCCTCGCTCCGATCGACTTCCCGGTCCGGTTCGAGCGAGTGCAGCAAGACCGCGGGCTGTCCGAGAAATTGCGCACACATGCGTCCGGGATTCTGCGGTGGGCCTGGGTCGGTTTGCAGAAGTGGATCGCGGATAAGGAGCGGTTGACCGACTGCGCGGCGATCGTCGAGTCGGTGAGCGACTACCGCCGAGATGAAGATCCGCTCGGAGATTTTCTTGAGACGAAAACCGTGCTTGGAGAAGACTACCGCGTGAGCGTTGCGGAACTTTTCGATGCGTATCACGCGACGGCTACTGCGGAGAAGGTGAAAGAACCGTTAACGAAAATCAAATTCGGAAAGTTGTTGAAGGCTCGCGGCCTCGCGCAATCGGAACCGATCAAGGAGGGGAAAACCAAGATCCGAAAGTGGATTGGGATCGCCCTGGTAGATTCCGATGGAGAAGCGCGCAAGCAGGACCGCACGAACCAGCCGACGCT
>CAYGVP010000152.1:0-3875 GCA_964353385.1 uncultured Dehalococcoidaceae bacterium | reverse complement strand
GAAAAAACGGTAACGGCGAGCACAGGCGTCATCATCTCGCCACTCTCACCCCTCACCTCGGCCGCATCGGCCGGGCTCGGCGGGATCGACCCGCTGAAGGACCAGACGATCAAGAACGGGCTCAAGGGCAATTCCAGAAAAATCAACCCCGAGTTTGACGCCACGGACAACGATATCAACTACATCTACGAGTTGACGAAGGCGGCCATCACATCCGGCTGTCCCGTCGCCAACATCGACTTGATGGCCATGGCCCCCATTTTCGAGAAGGAGCGGAAGATCCAGGCGGGGAAATACAGGAACCAGCGCATCATGGACTGGATCAGTTCGGGCTCGTTCATGCTGCTGGTGTACTTCATCATCGAGAAGCTGTTCGTGTAGGTGACTTGTGATGGTGGACGACTACTACTACCAGTCAAACGCATACTTGTCATTCTGGTCGGGCACGTCCATCACGACCGACCAGATGCACAACGGCGCCACGATGGGCGCGAGCGCCGACCTCGTCGCTGACATATGCATCAAGGTCTCGTACAAGAACCAGGTCAAGGAACGCACCCGGTCGAAGAAGAGCGGGTTCTCCGGCTGGCGCACGACCGAGGGAATGCTCAAGCCCGCCGAGTTCTCGATGACGTTCAAGTGCAACTCGGGCGTCCCGCTGAGCTGGGTGCACGCGTCGGACAGCGACGCGAGTACCCCGTGCACGCACACCCTCACCATTCCCACGGCACAACAGCCACATATCTCAGCGACCGCGACCACGGCCATCCCGGCCATCTGCTTTAGGGTGGAGCGCGAGTCCGGTTCGCAGGCGCTGCAACGAACCGACCTCCTCGGCTGCGTCGTGACGGAACTCAAGCTCATCCTGGAGGACGGGGCGAAGGCGCAATGGGAGGTCACGGGGCTGTGCGAGATGGTGCTGTCTGGCGTCGCAGAGATCACGAGCCAGGTCGCCGACCCGGCCATCGACGTCTATGGCTGGGAACACACGTGGCTCGCGACCACCAACGGCCTCACGTTCACCTACAACAGCAAGACCGTGGCGTTCACACCCAAGACATACGCGTTCACGTGGAAGCTGGAATGGGATCCCATCGTCCCGGCGATGAAGGCCTCGACATACTTCGTGTATACGAACTGGCTGCTCAAGAGCTGGGACCTGGAGATCGAGGTGAGAGGCTTGCCACTCGAGGACGACGGCACGAAGGTTTCCGTGTTCACCGTCGCCCGCACGGCCATCGCCTCGTATGCCACGGCACTGCTGTTCACGCTGGCACTAAAACGCTCCGCGACTGACTATATTTCCTATAGTGTTGACAAGATGGAGTTGCATTTGGACGACGCCACGACATGTGACAAGGAGACGAGCACATACGAGGAGATCACGTTCACCCTCAAGCCCGCCGAGGGATATGCCATCACGGCGTCGGCAAAGGACTTGTTAACACACGCTAACAAATACTACGGAGGCGCAACCTAAACAATGAGAACGATAACCATGGGCGGCACGCCCTACGAGTACGAATACCTATCGAAGGACCGGACGACCATCTGCCTACTGTGCGGCCAGGACAAGCAAGCCGACGCCGTCGAGCTGTGCGTCGGGCTCGTGAAGCCGGCCATACCGAACACGCCGGAGAACGCGGACCTCCGCAGCGACCTGGGCATGGCGATACTGGGCGACATCAACGGGCGGATATCTGCCCTAAAAAACTGGCCCGCGCCCTCCGTGACGGCGATAGAAAATCCGTAGGGGGGCAGGCGAAGCTCATGTCGCGAGAACCGCGCGTGCTGGAGTGGATGGAACGGGCATCACTGATGTCCAGGTTTCACTACTGCCCGGTGGACGACGACGAGCGCGTGTTCTTGCTCGAGATGATATCGAAGGAGGATGACTGATTGACCATGGTCGACAGCACCTACAACACAGGATTCAAGCCAGTGAACGAGGTCCCCGGCGGGCCGGGTTCTGGCGCAGCGTCGGTCGGGAAGGCGTTGCAGGGCAGCGCTAAGGTCGCGATGCAGAACTCGAAGGCGGCGACCGAGGAATCTAACAAACAACTCAGCATGTCCAAGGAGATGAATAAGTCCTTCCAAGGGATGCAAGCCCAAGCGAGCATCGCCCAGAAGATTATCGGCGGCACGATGGACTTCTTCGCCATCGGCGTGAGCAAGACCCAGAAGGAATTCGTCGGCGCCCTCAAGAAGATATTCAGCGAGGGCGACATCGCCGGGGGCATCGACGCCCTCATCAACATGAAATACCAGTTCGTCGACCTCAAACAGCTCGCGGGGCCTTTCGCTGCCGTGTTCGGCCCGTTCAACAAAATGTTGGAGGCCGTGGCTGGCTTTGCCACGCAGTACATCGTAAATTCCAAAGAGTTCCAAGATTTCATCAACTATGCTTTTTCGGAAGCCGGGATGAAGGAACTCGCGCGGTACGGGGAAATGCTCGGGAAGATCGTGATGCAGTTCGTCGACATGGATTGGGAAGCAGCGCTGAATGCACTCGACCATTTGATGACCGGCCTCGGCAATTTCATTGACTTCGTGAAGAACGCCGAGGGCTGGGGTGAGACCTTCGCCGGGAACTGGAACAATTTTTGGAATCCAAACAACACTGGCGCTGGCGGCGGCGGGTACACGCCGGGCACGTTTTGAGGCGATCATCATGACAGGCTTCACATACGGGGTTTACCTCATCTACGACACCACGGCGCCGACGAGCGCCTGGGTCGTCAGCGACCACGCGGCAGGCACGGACTATATCAAGTTCAGCAACAAAGTATCGCTGAACCACGGCATAGCCCCGAAGCCGGGCGTCATCGACCTGCCGACCGCGACATCATACGCCATCAACCTGGGCGAGGTATCGGAGAGGGTAGCGGTTCATGACATCATGACCCGCGCGGAGTATGATCTATTGCTCAAGTTCATCAAGACGGCGACGCAGATACCGATCAGTTCGTTTCTCTACCTCGTGATATGCACGGCTGACACTCCGGCAGTCATGGCGTTCTACCAGAAGAGCGCGGCGACGACGTCCGAGTATTTACCATGTGTTGTCATCGGTATGGATGGGGTATGGTCGGAGGGTGGTGGGGGCGGCCAGCATTGGACTGTCACGATCCAGGTCCAGGCGGTGTGGTGAGTGCATGTCGCAGAAAGAGAACGGGCCGCGATCGTGCTTTTATTGCTCGTGTGTGGGTGCTGGGCGGTCGCGCTCGCGACACGAGGAGAACGGACCAGTGGAGGAGGAGGAGACGACACGACCAAGTTCAGGACGCACATCATAGATTCGTTCGAGGACCACGCGGCAGGCGAGATCGTCGCGAACCAGAGCGGCAGCACGTGGGCGGCAGAAGCGGCCGACGACGACCTGGTATATGTGGTCGCCGGGTCGGTGCTCGTTGGCACGAACTGCTTGCGGATCCTCGACCAGAGTAACACGAACCAGGGCAGCGTGACCAAGACGCTGCCCTTCACGCTGGGCACGGGCGACATCGCCCGCATCGGGGCCATCAAACCTGTTACGAGTGTCCTGCAAGGGACCTCCGGCGTCCCCATCTCTTACGTCGACGTGAAGTTCCGGGAGGGTGCCACGGTCAGCACCTGGCTCCGCATCAACCTCTACGACGGGCACGTGATGACGACCGAAAACGCCGGGGTATCGTTCGGGGACACCGGGGTGGTTCTCACGCTCGACGCGGTGAATTATAACATGGACGTCGAGTTCACGAGCACGGCCACGTTCAGGATACGGCTCGATAATGGGCCGTGGTATGGCGCCCTCAACAGCGACGAAGCGTTCACCGCCGGCATCACGAAGTTCGAGCTCACCAGCCCGGCCGCCCACGGCTTCGAGGGCTTCGAGA
>CAYGVP010000151.1:0-3959 GCA_964353385.1 uncultured Dehalococcoidaceae bacterium | reverse complement strand
CCATGGCCGGCGCGCTAGGTGTCCGACTCGAAAAAGCGGGGCATTACGTGTTGGGGAAAGGTAGCCCGGCTCCTTCAAGGGAGACCATAGGAGGGGCGGTGAAATTATTTTCTCTGGCGGCGTCGGCCTGGATATTAATTTGCTTTGGCGCGGAGGGTATCAGAATTGCTATTACGACCTAAAAGAACGATAGCCAAGCTTAGCAAATGCGTTCACGGCGGCTTGGACTATGCTGAACTGAAAGCACTAGGTGTAGACGCCGGCGACGTGCTCGATTTCAGCGTCTGCACCAATCCCTTTATGCCGCCGCCGGGCATCAAGGAAACGCTAAGCGCAGCGCCGATAGAGCGCTACCCCGATTCGCAGGCTACCGTTCTGCGGCAGAAACTAGTAGAAAAGCTGGGAATAGATACAGAAAGCATCCTGGCGGGCAGCGGCACTACCGAATTGATCCGTCTCGTCACGCTGGCGTATTTCCGGCGGAACGACCATGTCCTAATCCTGGAACCTACCTACGGCGAGTATGAAGTCGCCTGCCGTCTCGGGGGCACCGGCATAATAAAATACCGCGCCGCGGAGAGTAATGGGTTCGCCTATCGAATCGAAGAAGTGACCGACATCTGCCGGCGTAAGAAACCCCGCGGCATCTTTATCTGCAATCCGAATAACCCTACCGGTCAATACTTACCGCGCCGTGATATCGAAAAGATAATGGCGGTGATGAAAGACGGCCTGGTAATTATCGACGAGGCTTACGTGCCATTTGTAGATAAAAGATGGAACTCCTTAGAGCTTATCAAGTATGACAACGTCATCATCCTGCGTTCCATGACCAAGGACTACGGCCTGCCGGGTCTGCGTCTCGGGTATGCGGTCGCCAACAAGGAAATAATCGATAGTCTGCGTCCAGCCCTACCGCCGTGGAACGTTAATGCCGCAGCCCAACAGGCGGGTATTGCCGTTCTGGAAAAGGAGGCATATCTCCGTGAAAGCCTCCACAAGACGAAGGAAGCCAGTGACTTTCTCGTCGGGGCAATCTCGCAACTCGGGCTGGAGACGGTGCCTTCGGACGCTCATTATTTCCTCGTAAAAGTGGGCAACGCTACAGCGTGGCGGCGGTCTCTCCTGGCAAGGGATATCCTGGTGCGTGACTGTTCGTCATTCGGGCTAAAGGAGTATATCCGCATTTCTCCCCGCATTATCCCGGATTGCCGGGAGCTGATAGCGGGTTAAAGCGATATAACAAAAGGAGGAAATAATAATATTTCAGAACACGCCTAGAAAAGCATATGATAGATACATAATGAAAAAAGAGGTTCCAATGAAACTGCTCACCAATACAATAAAGAATATTAAACCGCTGGACAAGGCGGCAATGGATAAGGCTAAAGCCCGCCAGGACCAGCTGACCAAGCCAGCGGGGAGCCTTGGGAGGCTAGAAGAACTCTCCATCCAGATAGCCGGCATCCAGGGGAAAGCCAAGCCGGTTATCGGGAAAAAAGCGATAATAACGATGGCGGGCGACCATGGGGTGGTCGATGAAAAAGTGGGGAACTGGCCGAGAGAAGTAACGGCGCAGATGGTGGAGAACTTTTTAAGGGGCGGGGCGGGGATTAATGTGCTGGCGAGACAGGCGGGGGCGAGGATAGTCTTCGTGGACATGGGAGTAGCCAGCGACCTCAAGCCGAACAAGCAACTCATCATTAAGAAAATAGACTACGGCACGAAAAATATGTGTAAAGGTCCCGCGATGACGGAGGAACAGGCGATAAAAGCCATCGAGGCCGGCATTGAAATAGTCGATGAAGAAGCTAAAAAAGGCCTGGATATAGTGGGCACGGGGGACATGGGCATCGGGAATACGACGGCCAGCAGCGCCATCTTCGCGGCTATCTCCGGTAAAAAGGTAGAAGAGGTAACGGGGCGGGGCACAGGACTTAGCGACGAGCAGCTTACTCATAAAATAAAGGTTATCAAGCGCGCGCTGGCGGTAAATAAGCCCGACCCTAACAAGCCGATCGAAGTGCTGGCTAAAGTGGGCGGCTATGAAATCGGGGGGCTGGCGGGGGTAATGCTGGGAGCCGCCGCCGGACGGATACCGGTTGTCATCGATGGATTTATTTCCGGGGCAGCGGCACTAATCGCCACGAAACTGGCGCCGCAAGCTAAAGATTACATCATCGCCGCACATGTCTCCGCAGAGGCAGGACATGCCGCCATGCTGAAATACCTGGGACTTAAACCGGTATTATATCTGGAAATGCGCCTCGGCGAAGGCACCGGCGCGGCGCTGGGGATTATGATTGCCGAAGCCGCCGTGAGGACCCTAAACGAAATGGCGACCTTTGCCGAAGCGGGAGTTTCGGATGGTTCGACCCTCCTGTGCTGAAGCTCCGGAGGGCAGGCAAGCTCACCATAAGCGGTTGTGAAAAGCCCCGGGAAGGAGAATAAGGACATTAAAAGCTTTTTAGTCGCGCTGCAGTTTTTAACGAGCATACCGATACCTCTCAAAAGCGAGTTGAGTCTAAACCAGCTGGGAGGCTCGACACTTTACTTTCCGGTAGCGGGACTGGTTATCGGGGGGATACTGGCGGGGGTGAACTGGGTATTAAACCTCATATTACCGTCGCCGGTGACCAATGCCCTGCTTATCGTGGCGCTGGTAATAGTCACCGGGGCAATGCACCTGGATGGTCTTTCCGATACCTGCGACGGCATGGCAGGCCACAAAACAGTTGAGGAAAGATGGAAGGTAATGCACGACAGCCACGCCGGGGCTTTCGGGGTGGTGGGGGTCATCCTGGTGCTGTTGGTTCAATATGTAGCGCTGAACCACATCCCGGCCGACAAAATGACAGCCACGCTGCTATTTCTGCCGTCGGTGAGTCGCTGGGCGATGGTCTATGCCATCTATGCTTACCCTTACGCCCGACCGGCTGGTCTGGGGAAAGCCTATAAAGAAGCGACGGGATGGCTGCAGTTTGCGGGAGCCACAGTAATTACATTGGCTATTGCGGGAGCGTTATTCCCGCTATTTTACGTAACTGGATTTATTTTGATTGGCGGAGCCCTGATAGTGACTACCGGGCTAGCATTTTATTTTAAATATAAATTCGCGGGGCTGACGGGGGATACCTACGGGGCGACTAACGAAGCGGCAGAGGTGATGACGCTGATATTTATCATCGTGATTGCGACTAAAGCGCCAGGGTTGATGTGATGAAAAAAGCCAAATTATTAATGATCCAGGGGACGGCGTCGTCGGTTGGGAAGAGCATTATCGCGACCGGGCTGTGCCGCATTTTCAAGCAGGACGGCTATAAAGTAGCCCCATTCAAGAGCCAGAACATAGCGCTCAACTCCTTCGTGACGGAGGAGGGAGGGGAAATCGGTAGAGCGCAGGCAGTGCAGGCGGAGGCGGCGGGGATTACAGCGACGGTAGACATCAACCCGGTGCTGCTAAAGCCGACAGCCAATGCCGGCTGCCAGGTCATCCTGCTGGGCAAGGTATTTAAAAACATCTCCGCGCAGGACTATACCAATTACGCACCTGCCCTGCTGAAAACAGTTGTAAAGTCGCTGGAAAAACTGCGTGCCGAATACGAAATAGTCGTTATCGAAGGGGCGGGCAGCACGGCGGAAATAAACCTCAAAGACCGAGAAATCGTCAACATGCGCATCGCTAAAGCGGCGGGCAGTCCGGTGCTGCTGGTGGGGGATATTGATAAAGGTGGGGTTTTTGCGTCGCTCGTCGGTACTCTGGAACTTTTAGATGAAAACGAACGACATTATGTAAAGGGGATGATAATCAACAAATTCCGCGGAGATGTCAGTTTATTACATCCAGCCATCGAGTTCCTCGAAAAGCGGACAGGGCTGCCGATACTGGGGGTCCTCCCCTATTTTCAAGACATCCGCATCGCGCAAGAGGACTCGGTCTACCTGGACGAAAGGGAGGA
>CAYGVP010000150.1:0-3997 GCA_964353385.1 uncultured Dehalococcoidaceae bacterium | reverse complement strand
GATCATCCAGACCTTCTATCATCGTTTAAAGGGAAAGGGAAAGAATGGTAAAGTCGTTGTGTGTGCTATCATGCGGAAGCTGGTACATCTTATCTTCGGTATCTTGAAATCGGGGAAGCCTTTTGATGCGAACTATACACCATATTGTGCTTGACAGGGAGAACGGTATCTACGAATGTTCAGCCCAATACGGTCCGGGAGTTAATAATTACAGATCGAAACGTGCGCTATAACTGGAGCCGAGACCAGCAAAGTTGGGGCTAACCTACTGCCCCGCCAAACGTATTCTTGACCAGAAGACGGATCATAAAAGATAGTTCGGGGATACGACTTATCCATGATTATTTGTCTATTGTTATAACGTTTCCGTCGAGCACTGATTTTATTATCTCAACTCTTTTTAGCCTAGTATCATAATTATTCATTCCGTCAGCAGTTTGCCATCTTAACGAATCATCCACGCATTCCACGCCAAAATGTTCAGGTTTGTCATAGACGAGTGAATTCTTTACTATCATCATTGGTTGAACGCTAACTGCCGTGAAATAATCTTTGAATTCAGCCAAGAATTCTTTCGTCTGGAGCAACATTTCTTCAGTTTCCCCTGGAAATCCTACTATCAAGGAGATGGATTGATATATTTCTGCTTTATGAGCTGACTTAATTACTTCTTTAGCTAAATCCATATTGATAAATCTTTTGTGCATGAGGTCAAGAACCTCTTGGCAACCGGATTCCATACCCCAGGCCAAGTTACGGCAGCCTGCCTTTTTCATCTTAGCAAGCAAATCATAAGTCATTTCTTTTCTGACAAGAGCCATTCCACCCCACGAAAAGTTAAGACCGCTGTCAATAACCAATTCACAGAATTTTTCAAGCTCTTTTGGAGTACCGTTTATCAGCGAATCATTAAAGCTTATGTGATTCGTTTTCAATAAATCGCCTGTCTGTTTTAAGATTTTCCCAAATATATTGTCTGAGTTGCTGTGCTTGTATTTATAAAAAAAATACTTTGCTGTTTTTCTAAACAAATTATATTTATGATACCAGTGTTTAACAGCCTTGCTAAAAATATTTCGCCAATAAGAGATAACTATTTTTTCGTAATTGATGGAAGAATTGGTTTTTAAATCACTCAACTGTTTTGAAATTTCATTGAAAATATTTTCTGCACTTCGAAATCTATACTTGGAAAAATTTGGTCTCTCACTGCAAAATGCACATGTATTTATACATCCACGGCTTGTCATTATGCTCAACTGATATTTGTTGCCATATTTTCCAAAATCAATGTCACTATAATCAGCAAAAGGGACTGAATTTAAATCCTTAACAAGTTCCGGTACCCCGTTATCTATAATTGTACCATCATCTTTTTTATAAGAAATACCTGGGATATCAATATGTAAATTTCTGTTTTTATCAAAGTGTTGGAGAACCCGTGGCCATATTGCATCACCTTCTCCTGTAGAAATAGCGTCAACGTATCTGTTTTCAAGGATATTAAGCCCATCATAAGCAGGGAAACACTGCGGTCCGCCTAGAATGATTGCAGCTTTTGGAGTTAGATCCTTTATTTTTTGCGCTATGTAAAAAGCTAAATACTTTGAATAGCCAAGAATAGATATTGCATAAAGATCTATTTGATTCCTGATCATTTCTTCTATGTATGCGTCTAAATAGACAGCATATTTCTGAATAATGTTATCCCGGTCAACATCCCACAGATTTGCATGCTGTGCATCCCAGAGTTTTTTGTCATCGTCTTGCGCTGCATTGTACAAATCAACATTTAAATCAAAACCAATACAATCATGCCCACTTTCTTTTGTTGAAGCTTTAAAGAGCGCCATAGCATATGAGGGATATTTTGGATCCCAAGGAGGTAGAAATAAAAAAGCAACTTTCATTGATTCCTTCTACTTTAAACGGACCACTTTGTCAAGCCTTCCCGGTATTACCAAATGAAACATGATACAGATTGTCTATTTGGGAAAAACTCGATTGCAGGAAGAACATTGAGACTGGAATATGAGTTAGGGAAGGACAGCTATGCGGCCATCCTTTACCTTAATATGCTTCTAAATCACAGTGGTGGTGTAAAAGGGAGCTTTGTGGGTACTATACTCTTGCCTGAGACTTTACAGCTGCCATAAAATGGTAGGTTATTCAGCTGACCACCAATGACGGTACACCCTAGAGAAGAAAATTTGGCATTCTTAAATGAGCCGTCAGTGTCTTTCTTAATTTTCATCAGCACACTCTTAACTGTCGTAGCACTCTCGTTGTTTCCTACAAAAAGAAGCCAGGACCAGTAATGCCACAACTCTTCATTGTTACCAGCAATCCAATCATACCGGCTTGAATAGGTTCTTTGCCAGTCGCCTGGATTCTGTTCGGTCCATATTTCATAATCATATGCCGCTGTGTCAGTATACGAGCTTGTATGAATATATGCGGTAGATCCCCGATTCACCTTGAAGATTTCGTTCTCGGAAGTCACTTGGTAGCCACTGAGTTTCACCTTAACTTCAAACCACACATTATCAAGTATCTGTGCAGAGGCAACGGGTGCTGTGAAGAAGATCAGAAGTGCGATACATACGGCCATACAAGCTATCTTTTTCATTTGGTAATACCTCCTTGATATGGAATTTGAGGATAATATAGTTCTAATCCCATAATACAATCGATAAAACGATATTATAATAGCCGTCTATCTGAGTCAAGGGTTTGTGCATAAAAAAGAGCCCCCCTAAATATTACCGCCTGAAATGGGGTATCCATTTATAAATAGCAAAATGGAAGATTGCAGGAAGAAGCTGATACTCATCTTCATCTAAAATATGTATCTGTATACTTTATATAAGCAGAAAATTGACAATAACCGAAGCGTTGGAATCAACCCACTGTGGCGTCCCCTGGCCACCACGGACTGGTCATTTACCTCAAATAATTCAGGAAAGCATGGTGTCGGGTAATCCTTACGCAAACCGTCGTGAGGCGAGGAAGCTTGGTCTTTTTCGTAAGAAAAAGTTCCGAAGGTTCACGCGAGCGAAGGTCGCCGCTGGAGCGAATGAGCGTGTTTGCGGTGAATGGCCGACACCGATGCTTGTCCCGTTATTCTCACTCCCCGCTTCTCAATTCGCGTTTCACGTTCCGCGTTGCTCTTTCAGCCTTTTGCCTCTTGCCCACCTGTCCCGACGCAAACAGGATTGCCTCGTGCCTGCTGAAGGACATCCCGTTCCCGCAATCAGGCTTCTTGAAAATATCTTGACTCCATGCTATAATAACTATACATTAGTTATTATCTTGTAATAGAGAAGAAAGCGCCAATGAGAAACCCTTTTTCATTTAGTGAACTGGCAGTCAACGAGGCCTTCTGCGACCGGAACACTGAGCTGAAACAACTTACCTCTCACGCACTGAACAGGGCCAACGTTGTTCTGTACTCTCCCCGCCGCTACGGCAAGACTTCTCTCGCGAAGAGGGTGCAGGCTGATGTGGCCAAGAAAGGCGTTATCACCCTCTACATGGATTTCTTTGGGATAGACTCGGTCGGTGATATCGTCGAACAGATTGTGTCATGCTTCTATAAATACTGTCATGCCCACAAGAAAACTAAATGGTTTCTTGGCGGCCTCCGTCCCATTATGAAGGTTGATCCCCAGGACGGCGGGATCTCCTTTTCAATTGAGCCTTCCGAAAAAAGGCGTGGCGTTGACCTGTTGCGGGAAGTCCTCGAAGAGTTCGGTAAAGTCTCTTCAATCCACAAGGAGGGTTTCCACGTTGTCTTTGATGAATTCCAGGAGCTTACCGAGATTCCCGAGGCCAGACAGATAGAGGGAGTGATGGGGTCATCCATACAGACTCACAGCAATGTATCCTATTTTTTTGTAGGAAGCAGGAGGAGAATCCTCCTTGCCATATTCAATGAACAGAAACAGCCTTTCTTTCAAAGCGCCATCAACTACGCCCTTGGCCCATTGCCCGAAGA
>CAYGVP010000149.1:0-4015 GCA_964353385.1 uncultured Dehalococcoidaceae bacterium | reverse complement strand
TCCTTCTTCGCGAGCAAGACCGGGCTTTTCGGCTGTTCCGGCTTTGTGGGAGCGACGGGCTTGATGTGCTCGACCTTGATCGCCTTGAGCTCGCCGAGCAGCGCCGAGTATTCCTTGCCCTGGGCTTCCAGGTCGGCCGCCTTCTTGTTTTCCTTCGCGTACTCGGACTCGTGGAGCAGCTTGAGTTTCGCTTGTCGGCCGCGTATCCACGCTGCCCGTGACGTTACCTGGCCCAACGCACCAGCCACGCTTTCGACCAGCCGTGCCAGCGCTTCGATGTTGCCGACCTTGACGTGCTCGGCAGCGAGCCGCTTGATGTCTGTGGTGTTCATTAGAGTTTCACCAGCAACACGTAGAACTTGACCGATCCGGTCAATGTTCCTGCTATCAAATCCCCGTAGAACGTCATGTAGGACGTGGCGGTAGATGCACCCCGCAACGGGATTTCCCGAAGCTTTTTGGACCCGTCCCCGCCGCCGTACGTCCCGAACGAAAATCGGTCGCGAACGATCGTCCCAGTTGCTCCTGCAACGTTATAATATTCATCCTGGAACCCTACGTACCGGACCGAGTAGAACGCGTGTGCCGTCGTCGTGACGGCCTGGTTCTGCGACCAATCCGCCCGGAAACAACATGCTGCCCAGCCAGCCGGGATGTAGAGCCGCCCGACCGAGCTCATCGTACCGGCCGCGGTGATCGTGGCGTATTTCGCCGTGGCGGTCGTGAACGTGATGGACCCGGCAGCGTCGCCCTCCGAGCCGGCGGATGCTTGCACCATGCCGTAGAACCGCACCCAGTACGTCGTGTATGTTCTCTGGGCGGTCTTGGAGGTCGGCATGCCCAGCGTGACGACCTTGGGGATGCCGACGCCGGGCGTCGACGCGTCCGTGGCCGCGAGGCCCATCGCGAGGATCCCCGTGACGCCGGTGGCGTTCACGGTGCAGTCCTTGGACGACGTGCATTTGAGGCCCATCCGCACGGGCGTGGTGGTGCCGTCCAGATGCGCGGTGCACGTGGCGTTGAGTGCCGTGGTCTCGTCGGCTGGCGAGGCGGTGTCGACGGTTTCAAAAGTGAGCAGGGCACATTGCTTCATCCAGAACTTCTGGATGATGAAATCGGACATGCCCTTGAACTGGTTCTGGTCTGTGTATAACGTGAGCTTGACTACCAATGATCACACCTCCGATGGTATGGTGGAAAATAGTAGAAATGTGGAGCGCTGGGCTCCTACGCGTTGGGCGAGTGCAGTGCCCGGCGGAACTTGCCCACGTCGAGGCGCCCTTGTGGGAGCCAAGCGCCCGTGCCCGTGGACGTGCCGACGGCGTCGGCCTTGCACGCCGGGAACGCGTTGTTGGTCGTGTCAGCCTTCAGGTAGTACGTGATGTTGCCGAAGATGGTCACCTCGGCCAGGTCGTCGTTGAAGATCTTCTGGTTGAAGGGGAGGGTCTGGGTCGGGTAAACGATGTCCTCGCGCATGGTGCCCTCACCGACACCAACGAGCATGGCACATTGCTCCGCTGCTGCAGCTGGAAGCACGGCCGCGCCCACGATGAGCTGGTCGGTCACGATCCAGTCGCTGATGATCCCGGTGTCGAAGAACTTCTTACAGACGTGCTCGAAATCGCTGATACCGTAGGTGTCGCGGTGGCCTTGGAGCATCGATTCTGCAGCATAGCCTCGCGTGCTGATCAAGACCTTCTTGTGGGGCGTGTAGACCTTGGAGAACGCCGGGAGCAGCCCGACCTCGATGCCATATTCGATGTCGCCGTCTGCCGTCACTTCGTTGTCGCCGACGCCGATCTTGCACGTCTGTATGCCAGAAGCGTTGTAGAAGCCCGTGATACCGAGATCCGCACCGTCCTCGCCGTCGTCTTGTGCCGCTTGCCAGTAGCTCGAGCCCAGGAAAAACCGGCGGCTCTTGACGAGCCCGAACTTCTGGGCGAGCTGGTTCTGGAGCACCGCCTGCGGTGACCAGAGGCCGCCGCCGGACTCGGCGAGCTCGGTAAAGCTCATGCTCATGCCGAGGTAGATGCCGATGCCGTGGTTCATCTGCGAGGTCTCGTTCATGTGGATGAACGTGGGGTTGCGGAACGACCGGGACAAGCGCGGCCACTCGAACGAGCTGAGGGTGTAGTCCTTCACGTCCCACCGGGGGTTGGGGAGCGGGCCGCTCGGGACGCCGATGAGTGCAGATATGTCGTTGTCCCAGATGGTCTCACCAAAGCTGGTGCGGAGGGCGTAGAGCGCCTCGAAATTGATGGGGGCGTTCTTGCGGTTGAGGGTCTTGACCTCGTCCATGTACGGCTTGAACCACTCGGGGAGGCCGGCCTTGCGTGCGGTCGCATACGCGCTGTTGGCGCGGTTGACGAACTTCGCGTGGCTGTCCTTCTCGTCCGTGGTGAGCCGGTGGAAGAGGGTGTCGTTGTCGGGGTTGAGCCCCTCGAAATGTTGGAGGTTCTTGCCGAACGATTCTGAGGTGTGAGTTGGCATGTTTACCCACCTACACGGTTGATACCGCCCCATATGCGACCGTAGTCGCGGCCTAACCCGATGATGCACTTGGTGTCACCGTCGGCGATGCGAGCGGCTGCAGAAGCGACGATGGCGCGGATGACTGCCCCTCCTGCCACCGTGTGCGTGGTGTCCTCGATTTGAGCGTCGCGGAGGGAGCCGGCCGTGGTGCTCATCATCAGATCGCCGCCCGCGGGCCAATCAGTGTTGATGTCCTCGCAGTAGGCGCAACAGACGCCGGAGGTGACGATCGGGACGAGCTTGTCGCCGGCCGAGTTGTACACGTAAGCCGAGGTGATGGTCTTGAGGGCCATCGTGCTCGGGTTCACGCGTTTGCGGTAGTCGATGATGCCGATGCGGGTGAACGCTATCGCCTTGCTCGTGTCGCTGATGTCGGCGAGCATCCACGTGCCGAGGGATTCGTCCTTCACGACCGCCTGGCCCGGTATGCCGTTCTCGCCCAGCTTCCCGAGGACTTCGGTACACTCTGCAGGGTTGAGGCAGATGCGTTCCATGGCCAGCGTGTTCATGTCAGTGATGACCATGTTAGATGACCTCGAGCTCGTCGGTATCCGGGTTGTACCGGAATGTCGGGCACGCGCCCGGCATGATGTTCATGCGCACGAGGTTACTCGCGGCTTTCGCGTTCATGCGCTCGACTGGGAGCTCGGCCGACGAACCGGCGAGCTGGTTGGGAGGCGTCCCGGCCCTGGCGTTGAGCTTGGCCTTGACGACCTCCTTTTGCTTGTCTTTGAGCACCTCGGGGCCGACGTTGTCGCGGAACAGCGCCATGGCCGTGTCCACGTCAGCGGTCGTCGTGAACGATTCGACCGCCTCGGACACGTCCTCTGGAGCCATGCCGGCCTTGAGGGCGTTCTGCTTGAAGAGAAATAGCTTGCCCGGCAGCCCGGCCCGAGGATCGGGTAATGGGACGGGAGCGGGTCCACCTGGGGGGATTGACATGCGATCACCATATAGTTAGGTGATTGGATATATAGAAAAAGGGGTTAATTAGTCCCCCGCCGCCTTAGGAATCGGGGGATGCTACGGCCTTGAAATCACATTCACCCGAGGGACAATTGCCCCGATCGACCACACAAGAATCCCGCGCGACGAACTGGGTCTGCCACCGGCGGCCGTTGTGACGCAGCGGGATACAGCCGTACTCGGTCGAGATGTCGGGCTCCTCGCCCGCTTTGAGCCGGGCATAGACCTCGCCGTCCGTCCCGCCCGCGTCCTCGATCAGTTTCATGACGTTGGCGCGGTCGTAGGACCGCGTGTCCTTCGGGCAGTCATGCTCGTCGTCCCAGCCGTAGGTGATGGTGCCGACGACGGTGTCGCCGTGGATGGACGTGTCGGCGCAGTTGAGTTTCAGCGCCTTGGTCTTGCCCACGACGTTCTTTTTCCAATCTTTCGCGCATGGGTATTCGACGACCAACGACCCGTCGGGTTCGGCATAGACGTATGGATGGTCCTTGAAGGACATGCTGTTGCCGACGGACAT
>CAYGVP010000148.1:0-4047 GCA_964353385.1 uncultured Dehalococcoidaceae bacterium | reverse complement strand
AAGTGCCTTTGTTCGCGTTGAGCGGGCGTTTGGGGAGAGTCTCCGCCGCCCATTCTTTGGTTAGAAGCTCGATGTTAATTGAATCCGCTAACTCTTTTGGTATGCCTATATCGGCGATAACTACTTTGCCCGCTCTTTCTGATCCGGGGAATTTATATAGCCCCGCCTTGGGGAAAGCCAGCGTTACCGTTAGGTCGGCATAAGGGCAGGTGGGGTCGACAGCTCCTGTATCGGCGTCCATGCCCGACGGCAAATCCACCGCGATAATCCTCAAATTTTTCATTTGTTTAGCTGCGTTTATTTTTTCCAGCGCCTCTTTAAAGATTCCTTCCAGCGGACGTATCTTGCCCGTTCCCAGCAGCGCGTCTATCACGCACGTAGCGGAATCTAAAAGACTGTCTAGCTTTTTCAGGTTTTTATCCGTTTTTGCATCGGTATATGAAGTCCCGGTTTCCCAGATGAGATTGAGGTTAGCATCGTCGGTTGGTCTTTCCGCGCATAAGTAAACATTGACTTTAGCTCCCCACCCGTTAAGATAAAGAGCCGCTACCAGCCCGTCTCCCCCGTTATTCCCCCCGCCTATCAGGCAGAGAATGTCCTGTTTCTTTATCTGGCCCAGGAATTCTCTTGTTGCTTCGGCCACGGCTTTGCCCGCGTTCTCCATCAACGCGCTCGTTGGTGTGCCCAGCCGGTTGCACTCCTGGTCTATCTTCCTCATCTGCTCGGCGGTAACAATTTTCATTAAGTTATGTCTCCTCCGTCGCATTGAGTGTAGCAATATTCGTGACTATGGTCAAGAGATAAATAAACAGGAACAAGAAAACCATACCGACGAAAGCATGCACCGTACCCGATACGGGGTCGGTATCCAGTTAGACAGGGCAAGCATTAAACTATTTTTTTCTACTGCGGTGTGGGCTCTCGGCGCTCCTTTACCCGTCTCCTCTCCCCTTGTGGGGGGGGGTATATCAAAAGTAGCACACATTTGTCATTCTGAGCGTAGCGAAGAATCCGTTCTCGCTCTACTATACACGGATTCTTCGTCGCTTCGTTCCTCAGAATGACTTTTAATACAAGGCTCCTTGTGGGAAAGGTAAGGGTGAGGGGGATTTTCTCCCTGTTCCCCCCTTTCTTAAAGGGGGACTAAAGGGGGTTTTTATACGACATTTTCCACTTCCTTTTCTCCCCCCGCCACCTTATAATAATAAACGTAGTATATGCCCGCTCACCATGAGCTTGCTTACCCATCATGGCTTTAGGGTAGTTGGGTCGAAGGGTTAATATAAAACAATTAAAATCAATTTAGCTTCGCATCAAAGCTAAGGAGCAATAAAAAAAATTTTAAAAAAACCCAAAACAATTCCAAAGTTAATTTGCAGCGGATTGTTTACTGAAAATCGCCCCTTGACCTAAAACTTATTCTTATGGATTATGTCCGCCAGCTTTCTCTTCGGCACATGCCTTATACCCTTCTCGTCCACCCAAACATTCACTGAGTCCTTGGCTATTTCCGCCACCGGGCTCTCGTCAGGATATCCCATGGCTATCACTAGCCCGATGTCATAGTCGTCTGGTATCCCCAGTATTAGCTTCAGGTCACCTTCATTGAAAATCAATATCGGGCAGCACCATATGCCCTGCTCCAGTGCCGTCAGCATGATGTTTTCTGCCGCCAGTCCCACATCGGTAAGAGTGACACTGCGGCGTTTGGCATCAATCTCCAGCTTCTTATTAATCAGTACGATGGTATATGCCTTCGGTGCCTGCTCCGGACGTGGCCCGCCCTTATCCGGTGGCATTTTCGCCGACCCGCCTATATTCTCGAATATCCCCGGCAGCACTTTAGCATCGTTAATGACGATATATTCGCAAAGCTGCTCGTTGCGGCCGCTCGGCGCTATCCTCCCTGCGTCGATGCACTTCTCCAGAACTTCATAAGGCACGCCTTTGTCTTTGAACCGCCTTATCGAACGTCTCTTCAATATCGCTTCGTATACATTCATAAAGTTCCCTCCTGAACGGACTGGCCGTTTCAAAAACCGGCTATTCTCTGTAGCTTGTTTAACATCGCCTTCCAATGTGTGCCCCGCCAGTAAATCCTGTGGCATTCCAGGCATTCCATGTACTGTGTCTGCGTCTTATAAACGTAAGGAGGCACTCTATCCTTGACTTCTGCCTGTTTCCTATCGAAAAGCAACTGGTTGCATTCTAGGCAGATGGTGAACGGGCGTGACTGGGTTTTTATATCTATTGTAGCCACGAGTTGCCGCATCTGCTGCTCCGGTTCTTCGCTTTCCATTAAAATGGCTTTAAGTCGACCGACGGTAACTACTCTCCTTTTCATGATGCCGGTATCACGGGTTAATAAGACCCTGCCTTCAGTCAGCGCTTGCCTGACCATTTGAGAATCGTCTTCGCCGTTGAAAAACAGACTGTCGAATCCCATCATCCGCAGCCACCTTGCCAGCTTGCCCACGTTCTCGTCGACGATAAAGCGTAGTTCGCTAATCGGCTTTTCTCCCGACTAGATATTTATCTTCATGCCTTCGTAGCCTAATGATATTTTTGTCTTTAATGCTTTTTCAACGGCGCTGATTTCAGCTTTAATGCCTTTTTCAACAAGCGGATTTATGTGCACGAGGACTACTTGAGGTAGGTAGCCTTTTATCTTGCGGAAAGAATCCAGTTCTTTTTGTAGCAGGGCAGGGGTAAGGTGCCCTACCTTCAGAGCAAATTCCTCTTCTTTATTAAGCGCCGTGGTTTCAATAATCAGTAGATTGGGAGATACTTGCTGCCAGCAATCTTCAAGACCCGGGCCGGTATCCGATGTAATGAATACCTTTTTCCCATCGGACGATGTAATCTGGTAGCCGACCGTAGGTACGGTGTGATTTACCTTGATAGGAAGTACACTATAGCCGGCAATTTGTTCTGACTTACCGGGTTCTATGAAGTTGAAATGTAAAGATGGTTTTTCCGGCGGCCGTTTGGTGAAGTCTGGATAGAGGATATCATTAAACAACTGTTTTTCTAGAGTTTCATAAACATGTTTGGTAGTGTAGAGCTCTATTGTTTTTTTACATAGGTAGAAATTCATACCCAGGAGAGGGATATCTTTGATATGGTCGTAATGCTGGTGGGTAAGCAGAATGGCTTTGAGGTTCTGTTGTTTATTTAAAGTTAAATTAGCGGTAAGAGCGCCTGCATCGACTGCCAGGACATCATCAATTAATATGCTGTTGAAGCTGGTGTCATTTGTTTCGATGTTATGCGCGCCGAGAATGCGGATTTTCATCAAATCTGCTCCTTTTCAAACAGGGTAAAGGGATTATATTTTGTACGATAGTCATAGGTATCGACGCCCTCTTTGCGTTTTAGCCAATTAACGATTAAATAGGTAACCGGGGTGAAAATGACTTCGATAAGAACTTTGGCTATCCAGTGGGTTAAAATCATCGTTGGTACCGCCGCACCTGTCGCGATATAAGCTAGCGTAATAAAAATAGCAGTATCAAATCCCTCTCCGAAGATAGTCGACCCGATGGTTCGGCTCCACAGCCAGCGGCCTCTAGTCAAGATTTTCATCCTTGCCAGGACAAAGGAGTTGACGAATTCCCCAACAAGATAGCCACAAAGCGACGCGGCTAGCAGACGTGGTGTGTAGCCCAGGATATTTTCATAGGCTGCTTGGCCTCCCCAGAAAGAAGCTGAAGGTAATATCTGCCCTATCCAGGCGAAGAATACGAAAATGAGGTTACAAATAAAGCCGAGCCAGATGACTCTCTTGGCGGCACGATAGCCGTATACCTCTGTGAGAATATCACCGAAGATATAGCTGATGGGAAAAACGAAGATAGCCGCCGGCAGGGTGAAAGGCCCCAGGCTGATAACTTTAACGGCGATGATATTAGCGGTGATAAGGCAGGTGATAAATACAGCGATAATTATCACCAGACGATAGGTAATTTTCATCTTAAATCCAGCGTTTGCGACGGAAGAAGTACAACATTCCGCAGGTTATTAATATTGAAGAGGTTATTATGATAT
>CAYGVP010000147.1:0-4135 GCA_964353385.1 uncultured Dehalococcoidaceae bacterium | reverse complement strand
CTTGAATAGCCTTGATACCTGCCTGATATATAGGAACCGTACCAATAGGTCGGGAGCTTGCTTCGATAATTGCCCGGCGGATAGCGGGAATATCGCCGCCGGTGCTTAAGTCCATGACGGTATCAGCGCCGGCATCAAGCGCGACCCACAGCTTGGCAAGCTCGGTAGTCACGTCACCGAAATCAGATGACGTGCCGATATTAGCGTTGACTTTGGTGGATAATCCCTGCCCGATACCGCAAGGAACCAGGCCGGCATGGCGGACATTTGCCGGAATCACCACTTTGCCTTTAGCAACGCTTTCACGAAGAATATTGACGTCTAGACCCTCGACTTTAGCTACGTGCCGCATTTGCTCTGAATTTGTACCTTTAGCGGCAATTTCCAGCTGTGTCATTTCAACCACCTCCCGTAAAATAATAAAACCAAGGGCGTTTTGTGCAAGTCCTAAACCCCTGGTCTTACGGTAAGGCCGCTTTCCTACGCTCGTATTATCGAGTTCAGGTTCCAAGGGTCGCCCCCCGATTTTTTCGGGGGACTCTCAGCCTGGCGCACCCCTAGCGGATATTGTTCTCTAATTATAATAAATATCGATTATTAAAGCAAGCGAAACAATATTTTTTACGGGAAACGACTCGAAGCTAACTACGAGTGAGTTGTTTTTAGAGTTATGTTAAGCAACCAACTACTAAATTCTTCACTTTTTTCTGATGATGAATAAAATGTTTTCATCAAACCAGCGGACTTGTTGGGGGTCATCAAATTGATTCTTGATGTTTAACGAGAACCCTTTTAACGCCTCTTCCAGTTCTTCCGATGAGTACATTAAAAAAGTAGAGTAGTGGTGAGATCTAGCACGCTCTAATAGTTCCTCCAGAGCTGCCAAACGACTATACGCAAAGAACACAATTGATTCAAAAGCGAGATTATCAACCGCTGCTACTGACCGCTTCAATCCATCCAGGGAATATAGACGGGTTTCCTTTTCAATGAAATGGGGGAAATATAATCCCCAGATATTCTTTTCGTTTTGTTCGCGAAGTCTAGAATACATAAATAGATAACCGCCAGCTTTTAACACTCTGGCACTCTCAATTAAAAAGCGAGGTAAATTAAAGTGGTGGATAGCGTTAAATGTACAGATACAATCCAACACACTATCCGAGAAAGGCATAGTTTCTGCTACAGATTGTTTAACAGAGAAATTATCGATATCATTTTTTATTAAATATTTGGTTAGCGACTTCAGCATTTCAACGTTAGCATCCAGGCAGGTTAGTCTAAGTTTATCACCCAGATGCTTATAAAGGATCAGATCGTATCTACCGGCGCCGCACCCCACATCAACAGCTTCAATATGGTCCAGGTTCTTCAATTTATCTACGATTACAGAAATAGGCTCCGAATCAGTGGTTCTAAGATTGCGGTATTTCTTAGCGACACGGGAAAAATGCTGACCCATAGCTTTTGGGACGATATTCTCCCTATCCATTTCATGGGCGTTTTGAGAAAGCATTATCACACCTCCCTTGGAAAATATACAGGGGAAATAGCTCTATTCCGTTATATAATGTTGGCTATTGATGCTGAAGGGTAATAAAAAGAAGCTATTTCGAGAATTCTGTCTTAACGAGGATTCGGTATGTCATTGTTTTGTTATTATGCCTGCCAGATTATGATTTGTCAACCCTTTTTTTATAAAATTTCTAACACATTTTTACTTTAAATACAAAAATACTCATGCCTTAAAAGGCAGTGTCCATTTAGAGCCGGAGTTATTCATGAAAAAGCGGTCGCCGAACTCCTGCGCCAGGTAAGCTGAAGCCTCGAAGCCGGTGCAGTGAGAGACGCCCAGGTATTGCACACCCATTTCTTTTAAGTCCGCCGCGGTCTTTTGCCAGCGTTCCCTGGTAGCGTTAAGGAGGTGAGTGCCGCCGATGGCGGCGTAAATCAGCTCTTTGCCTGTTACCTTCTGCGCCTTTTTAAGCGTATTGATAATGCCGCGGTGGGCGCATCCTAGAATTACAACAAGGCCGTAATCGGCGTCAATGACCAGAGCGAGGTCATCTCTTAACTCATCGGGCAGCATCTCGCCGGTCTTTTTATCGAAAAGCCCACTATCGATTTCCTCATATGGCGATAGCATTGGAATTTCGCCGGTGGTAAGAAAACGGTCAGTGATACGCACCGGTTTAGTGGTCAAATTAAAGCGCGCCCCGAGGCTTTCCAGCAGTTCGCGCCTGAAAGGCAAACCAGCAAAACGCTCCGGTTGCTTGCCGCGACGGGAATATTTCGCTGCCCAGATATCGGGGTGGGCGATTATCTCAACTTTTTTACGCATCGCTTTCAAGACTTCGCTAAGTCCGCCGGTATGGTCGTGGTGGCCATGACTGATTACAATTTTATCGATGGTTGACAGGTCAATCCCGAAGAGCCGTGCATTATGTATCGCCGCGATACCCATGCCTGTATCAAATAATACTTTTTTACCGTCGGCTTCAATAAACATGCTTAAGCCCCACTCCGCCAGGTAGCCCATTTCGGCGGCGTTTTCCGCTAATGTGGTGATTTTAATTTCCATAACTCTCCTATTTTATAACGGCCAGCCAAGCCATTCAAAAACACCTATCATTCTTAAACCTATATAAAAAATCACAACGACGAAGATATACATAAGCATTTTACGAGGGATTCTATGAGATGTAGCTGCACCTATCTGGGCTAAAACAGCGGCGGGTACGGCCAGCAGGACCCAGGAAGTAAGGTTAATGTAGCCGACGGAGTAGGACAATGTTTCTGCGGCATTAATACCGCTGATAATATAGCCGATTATACCGCCGATGCTGCTGAATACCATTACCGCCAGCGAGTTGGCGACAGCCTGATGAATTTTTAGCCTTAACGCGATAACCAGTATGGGCATCAATAATACCCCGCCGCCCACACCCAACATACCCGAGAACAAACCCACCGGTATCCCCCAAAGTGCCCATATCCAGGGCCTTTTTTCCGGCTCCGCCGCTTCCTTTTCCCGGGTGTTAAAAAACATCCTGACACAGCTGACAATGGCAATAACCCCAAAGGTTATTTTAAGAGCCGAACCGGGGACATGCGCCGCCAGCGTTGCCCCGATAAGGGCGAAAGCCAGCCCGCACCCGCCCATAATAAAGGCTAACCGCCAGGTGACCGCCTGTTCCCGATGATGACGCCAAGCAGCGCTTATAGCCGTCGTCAGTACCACCAGCAGACTGGTCCCGAAAGCTGTTTTGATTGCCACATCCGCCGCAACGCCCATGTTAGTATAGACTAGGTATTGCAATGGCGTCATGATAAAAGCCCCACCTAAACCCATCATTCCCCCGGCAAAACCAGCGACAGCGCCCGTCCCCAGCAAAATAAATATATCAGCAACAGACACTTTATTTATTTACCCAGCTTATCTTTAACCGCTTTTATTTTACCCTCGATGGTGAGGGGTTTATCAATGCGCTCGTCGATACGGATGGTGGTTACTACCCTCTTAGCGCCGGCATCAAAGGCGGAGCGGTGCATCCGCTGGGCTAAAGCGAGGAGTTTTTCAAGGTCGCCTTCTATAATAGTGTTCATCGCGGTCAACTCATACTTGATGCCGGGTTCGTTTTTGAGTATACGCACCGCCCCGGCCACAAATTCACTGACCGATGGTCTACCCGTCCCTACCGGCACGACACTGATATCTATCATCGCCATTTCAATAGACCTCCATTGATACCTGGTTCTCAAGTTTATTGTAGTTATTCAAGTGATAAAAGACAATAAAGGCTTCGTAATTAAAGAGGGGGTTTATTTTGAAGAGGGGTCTGCACCCCAATTAGACGCCCCGTTGAACGCATCACGAATAATCCGATTGCTTAAAACACCTATGCCTAAAGTCCAATACTTCCTTGACTTTTAAATTCTCATAAGATAAACTAATTGCTTGGGTAGCGACGTAATACCATACCTCAATTCTCAATGCTTCCCTAGATAAGAAATCCATACCGTTATGCCATAGCGAGCACTCATGAAGATAGCAATCAGCGGTAAAGGCGGAGTAGGCAAGACACTCCTGGCAGCTTTTCTTTCAAAGATATTCGCCTCTGCCGGCTATTCCGTA
>CAYGVP010000146.1:0-4157 GCA_964353385.1 uncultured Dehalococcoidaceae bacterium | reverse complement strand
GGTGGCGAAGGCATTTAAGGCGGGGTCGTCAATGATATAAACATCCGGCATCTTTTCAAGTCCGGAGGCTATTTTCATCTCTTCGACGACGTTATAGAGACGGGGGGCGCTATCGGGGCCTATCTTTTTCGCTCCCGACATACCCAGCAAGATACTATCTCCCTGGAAATAGGCAATGAGGCTCATGATTGCCCAGATGACTAAGGCAATAACCAAACCTCCCACGGCGCTATCGAAGAAGTAGAGTCCCAGAAAATAGCCGACCGCCAGCAATAATCCCGCGATGAGGGCGATGAGTATTACCGACCTTACCTGATTAGACCGTATTTGTTCCCACATGGTTTATATGCTCTTATTTTAAGTGAATTTAACTTTTGGAGCTTCCTTCTCCGCGGCGACGGTAACCTCGAAGAATTCCCCGAGTATAAAGCTGAATATGCCGGCGATAATGTTTGAAGGAAACATCTGTATTTTATTGTTGTATTTCAGAACAGAGTCATTATAATACTGCCGGGAAAAACTGATTTTATTTTCCGTAGAAGTTAGCTCCTCCTGTAGAGCGAGGAAGTTCTGGTTGGCTTTAAGTTCAGGATAAGCCTCGGCGACTGCCAGCAGTCTGCCCAGCGCCATACCAAGTTCACCTTCCAGCTTGCCTCTTTCGGCGGCTCCTGCGGAAGAAGCCTGCTGGGCAAGGTTGCGGGCTTTAGTTACCATTTCAAACGTCTCCCGCTCATGTTTGGCATAGCCCTTGACCGTTTCTACCAGATTAGGGATCAGGTCATAACGTCTTTTCAGCTGGACGTCTATCTGCGCCCAGGCATTTTTCACCGCGTTACGGAAGCCTACCAAGCCGTTATAAGCGCCGACAATCCACCCGATAAAGAGAACCACGGCGACAATGATAATCCAAATCCACCATGCCATAGAAACTACCCCCTTTCAATATTCATACAATAGCATTAAAGCTTTTTATTCTGCCTGATATTTAAACATTTCCCCGACGAAAGCCAGGACATCTTTAGAAGCATCTTTAGCCAGCGATTTTTCTATCAATGCTTTAACCAGATGATTTATTTCACCGCCGTCAAACCAGATGCCATCGCCGACATGACAGATATCGACGAGGATTTTCTTATCTTCGTCAATATAGGTCTTCTTCATCTTACGGCGGCAGATGGGACATTTACGCTTCTTTTCCGGTGTAGCAGCTTCAGGAGCGTTAATGATACCGTCAAGATAGCTCCTGTGGTCGCCAAGTCTAGCGGCTTCTATGAGCAGTTCAAGCTCGCCAGCATCAAACCAGACGCCATGGCAGACGGGGCAATAATCCAGCTCAACATTCTGATACTCGACAATCAGAGCGCCTTTATGGCAAACAGGGCATATCATACTAATATATTCTCAAATTTAATTATACGAGTTCCGAACGCGGGTTACAATCCTTATAAATGTAATAATTGAATTTGATATTATTAACTATGTAATACAAGGCATTGCTGCTATTATACAAACGATAAAGCATAAGGTCAATCAAATATCTATCTGCTTTCTAACTATGTTTAAAATAAGACAGGAGTGTGAATATGCCGGAGAAGAAATGGGCGGAGATGACGCCGAACAAAGGGCTTAAGGGAGGAATTTTTCATAGAAATACCGATAACCGACGAGATGCGCAAGGGCATTTGTTTTTATAGTGTTTTTTATTCTAGTATTAATGCAGGGAGTATGCCCTATGAATAGAATGGCAACCGGCTGGTGGGAATCTACCGCAACCTTTAAGAAGTGTACCGTTGAGAAAACGTCTTTTGTTTTTCTTTGTTTGCTTGACCTGATTCTGACGTTGGCGGCGGTAAACCTGGGACTGACTGAAATAAATCCTTTAGTCGGTTATCTAATCCAAATTCCAGCGCTGTTTTTAATGGTGAAAATGTTTATACCGGTGGTAATAGCCTGGATATTGCCGGGCAAGCTTCTGCTGCCGTCAATTGGTTTGCTGGCACTCGTCGTTATCTGGAATATCAAGGAACTGGTAATCTTTTTAGTGCAATAATGGTTACTTAGCGCCGACGCGAGCGAGCGAGTTTTCTTTCTGGTACAGTATGCCCATCTTTTCCAGGTATAGTCTAGCAGCGCTGACTCTTAAATGCTTGGTGATATAATCGGGGTCTGATTTTAGCTTGCTGTACATGCTGTTCAGGTGGTGTTCTACGGTTTTAATATCGATGAAAAGAGTTGTTGCGATTGACAAGTTGGTGTAACCCTGTGAAAGCAGGCTTAGTATTTCCAACTCGCGGGTGGTGAGCTGTTTCAGGAAGGGGCATTCGGGTTTGCCGGCGAACATAAAAGTAGCCAGCGGTGGGTCGAGAATGACCTGCCCCTGGCTAACAGCGAGAACTGTCTGGCATAGCTGTTCGACTTTATCAAGAGATTGTTTTAAGAAAAGCGCCATGCCGCTTTCGCCGCAGAGGGCTAACCGACGCAGCAATTCAATATCTTGAGAGCTATAACATACAATTAATATTACAATACCCATCTTAGGGTAAGAATTCCTGATTTTCTCCAGTTCTTCAATAATTTCCGCATCTAATTTCTTAATACTTAGCATCATAACCTTGGGGGAGAGTTCAGCAACAGCCCTTATCATGGAGCCTTTTGCCCCGTTGGCGGAGACGCGCAGCACATCAATATTAGCATTCTTTGGTAAAACATAACTGTACAATTCCCTGTAAATTTCCTGTTCTTCAATCACTAACAGACTTATGCTCTCCGAATTTGACTGCATCATGGTTTCACCTTTCTGTTTTAAGAACTATATTTTACTCCCACACAGCCACATCATCCGGTCAAATAACATTTAAGATTCTAGTCTAGTTTTATAAAGATAGTAATAAAATTTTATAAACAATGTATTAAAATTCCATTAATTTTCATTTTTATTTGCCATATGGCAAAGCTCCGACGGTAAAAAACAGCTTACGCTCATTGATTCTGCCACCGTTATCCCCAATTTACAATACATGCTTCCACCCAATTTAATATAGGTATTATTTTGCTTTAGAACTGGATAATTACCCTAGTTTATTTTGGGAAAAGGGCTTGGCAAGATTGGGGATGGTCTGGTGTTCAGCGTGAGCTAGGGGAGGTAAATTTATATTATCCATGCCATGAAAGGAACTTGAAGTGATGCATCGGTTGGCTAGCAGGGCATGTAAAGACCATAAAGGCCTTACCGGTATCTCTATAATCGGTAAGCCTATCGCTTTTATTAGGAAAGCGTTTCTTTCCAGACTTGTAAACTTAATTAGTATTTTATATAGCAAGCTGGCCACCGTAGCTCAAATACCATTTATATCAGATGGCGGACATCTTCGGGAAAAACTTACCGTTATATTACCTTTCCCGTGTTTCTCTCCCGGAATGGTGAGCGAACCGATTATTACGTATCCCGGAGAAAGAACAATACATTAATTAATGAAGTAACGTCTGCTTACAGCCTTCTAAATCCGAATAAAGACTGTAAAGCAGTAACACTATTAAAGGTCAAGCATGAAAATTGATAGCAAAAAATATGGAAGGGGGTGATTATTTAAAAACGATCATCTTAATCCTTACAAGAGGTTTATTAACCGAAAGCATCACAAAACAACAAAATCAATAACACTTAGGAGGAAAAATGTACAAGAAATACTTCAAACATGAAAAAGGTATTACGGGCCTGGAGACCGCTATCATCCTTATCGCCTTTGTCGTGGTAGCCGCGGTCTTTGCCTACACCGCACTTTCCGCAGGCCTGTTCTCGACCCAGAAAGCCCAGGAGGCAGTCTATTCCGGCCTTAAGGAAGCCCGAAGCACACTGGAGCTTAAAGGCAGCATTATTGCCACCGCCGGTACCGTCGGCGCTAATGGCAATATCAAGCAGATAAGCTTCGTAGTATCCGATGTGCTTGGTGGTGAAGCAATGGATTTCACCCCGCCAACAGCATCCGCACTCAACAACGGAATATCCTCTAATACCAGCAAGAACAAGGTGATTATCAACTATATTGATAAAAACCTGACTGTCACCAACCTCTTCTGGATATATGCCGCGCTGGGCACAACCAATGGCAACGACATACTCGAGGCCGGTGAGAAATTCCAGATTACCATCGGCAACA
>CAYGVP010000145.1:0-4160 GCA_964353385.1 uncultured Dehalococcoidaceae bacterium | reverse complement strand
CTCCAGCGGGCCCGGCGGCCAGCACATGCAGAAAACAAGCAGCGCTGTTAGAGTTACTCACCTGCCGACGGGAATCGTTGTCTCCTGCCAGAGCGAGCGCTCCCAGCACATGAACAAGGACTTCGCTTTCAAGATTTTAAGGGCTCGCTTACTGGAGCTTGAGATTGAAAAAAGAGAAGCAGAAAAGGCTAAAATGAAAGGAAAGAGGATAGATGCCGGCTGGGGCAATCAAATCAGGAGCTATGTTCTGCATCCTTACCGCATGGTTAAAGACCACCGGACGGGTTATGAAACCGGTAATACCGAAGCTGTGCTGGACGGTGGACTGGACGATTTTATAAACGCTTATTTAAGATTTACCATGGGTAAGCAAGACAAATGAAGAAGATAATTTTTCTGTTTCTGCTGGTATTTTCGCTGCTGGTTTTTCTTGTTCCCGGCGCCGTCCGGGCCGGCAGCGGACTAACTGTATCCGATGCCTCTGCGCAGGTAAATTTCCCGGCTTCTATCACCTTCAGTATTGCTGCGGAAAGTGATGTGTCAATTACTGATATTCGCCTTCATTATTCGGTAGAACGCATGACGTTTTCTCAAGTTACCGCCGAAGTTTATATTACCTTCATACCGGCAAAATCGGTAAAAACGCAGTCGATTTTAGACATGAGGAAAACAGGTGGACTGCCGCCGGGTTCCACTGTCGATTACTGGTGGACGGTAACCGACGCTGCCGGTAAGAAAATCGAAACAGGGCTGTACTCTGTGCATATTGAAGACGAACGTTATGACTGGAAAATTCTGCAGCAGGGGCAGGTAACGCTTTACTGGTATGAAGGCGATAACTCTTTTGCCGGTGAACTAATGGCCGCCACGCAGGATGCGTTAGCCCGACTGGCAACTAACACCGGCGCCGAACTGGCAAGCCCGGTAAAACTGTATATTTATGCCAGTCAGTCGGATTTGTTAGGGGCCATGGTTTATCCCCAGGAGTGGACAGGCGGCGTCGCCTATTCGGAGTTCGGCATTATAGCTATCGGCATCGAACAGACAGAGTCCCAGCTTGAATGGGGAAAACGTACGATATCCCATGAGTTGACGCATCTGGTAATAAACCAGTTGACCTTTAACCCGTATAACTATTTACCAAACTGGCTTAACGAGGGCTTGGCGATGACCTCTGAAGGTGAGCTGGAATTGAGCTTTATTCTCGCATTATCCGGGGCTGAAGCTGAAAAATCGTATATCTCGGTGCGCAGCCTGTGCAGCCCCTTTTCCGCTTATATCGACCAGACAGTTCTGGCTTATGCTGAAAGCTATGAAATTGTTACCTATCTCATAAATAAATACGGACGTGAAAAAATGTTTGAATTGCTTAATGTATTTAAGCAGGGCAGCGGTTATGACGAGGCTTTAGAAAAAATCTACGGATTTGACATGGATGAGTTGAATTCAATGTGGCAGTCTGAAAGAAATGCGATTCCGCAATTTAGCCCGTAATGTTTTTAACGTTGGCGGGCGGCGGATAGGGGTTTAGTGTTTTCCGCTTTCCGCTTTCAGCTTCGGCTCGCTTTGCTGGAAAGGTATAAATTTCAAATCGTTTTTAGTCCAGGTGGCGCCGCACTGAATACATTCGATATATACGCCGTAAATATCGCATTCTATAGAGAGGTCTCCCCCGCACCTTTTACAGGCTTTCGCTCGTACTAAACAAAGCATTTTACTCCTCGGATCATTATAAATTTCAGTAGATGTACTTGCAATTTCCATCTATTTTGATGATATTGTTGCTGGTGTTTTTTTTGAATCTAGTAAACCCTGATTCTGAAGACAACGCACCATCAAATCGTTTGGTGGTTTCTACTCATCGGTTGCCCTTATTACGCATAATCGTGAAGTTGTGACTCTTGCCCTTTTATATGCCAGGTGCTAGACTAGAGCATTATGAAAAAGCCAAATGGCAAAAAATCCAAATCGATGACGATTCATGATTTGCCGGTTGCCGATAGGCCCCGTGAACGACTGCAAAGAGTAGGGGCGGAAGCTTTATCCGCCCAGGAAATACTGGCGCTTATCCTAGGCCGGGGCATTTCCGGCGAATCGGTCATGGTTACCGCGCAACGTCTGCTAAGCCGGTTCGGAGGTCTTAAAGGAATCGCCGCGGCATCTCTCGAAGAACTGTCGCAGGTAAGGGGCATCGGTATTGCAAAAGCCGCCCAGATAAGGGCTGCCGTTGAAATGTCTAACCGGGTGGAAGGCTATTCTGAAACAATAAACAAAAAGCCGCTAAAGACGCCTGAAGATATTGCTGCTCTAGTAAGGGGAAGACTAAAAGATAAAAAGAAAGAATATTTCCTGGCATTACTACTCGATACGAGGAACCAGCTCATCAGAATAGCGGAAATATCGGTAGGCAGCCTGGACAGCAGTATCGTTCACCCCCGGGAGGTCTTTAAAGAAGCCATATCCGCCAGCGCCGCGTCGGTTATCTTTGTCCACAATCATCCTTCTGGGGATACCGAGGCTTCCGAAGACGATATCGCTTTAACGAAAAGGCTGGCGCAGGCGGGCGAAATCGTAGGTATCGATGTACTTGACCATTTAATTATCGGCGGAACGAGCCACACCAGCTTGAAAAGACTCGGCTTGTTTTAATCTTCTTGGTGGTAAGCTCGGGGTAAAGCTCGGTAAAATCTCGCACGGGTTTGCCTCTATAATATTTGGCATACTCTTTGGGAATCATTTTGTCTCCTTATCTAAAGACATTTGCTTATCATTGTATGTTACAGTACTGTATTTTTTAAAAAATACAGGCGGCGTATTATGCGGAGAGAAAGCGCATATGCTATATTGAATTTAGCGGTATATTTAGAGTAAAAATGAAAAAAATCGTCCTGCCGTTATTACTGGCGATTATCTACTATTTACTGATATTGACAGCTGTAGTGGCTGGACTGCCGCTCGATACCTATAACGGCATTATAACTCCCCCTGAAACTCCAACTTCTCCCACCGCTACAACACCAACCACCCCAGTCGTTGGGGGCGGCACCTTAAAGCTATACGGCACCGACCCTAATACGCTCGACCCGGCAATTTCAGCCGATGCAAATTCTCATGAGTATGTCATGCAAATCTTCTCCGGACTGGTTAAACTAGATGAGAATCTGGAACCGGCCCCGGATATCGCCAGGACATGGGATATAAGCCCGGACGATTTAACCTTTACCTTTCATCTACGCGAGGATGTGGTTTTTCAGGACGGGCGCAAGGTGACTTCCGCCGACTTCAAATATTCCTGGGAGCGCGCCTGCAATCCATCGACGGGTTCTTCATCGGCATCTACTTACCTTATAGATATCGTGGGCGCCAGGGAAGTTATCGAAGGTAAGGCTGAAGAAATAAGCGGCGTCGAAGTGGTGAATGACTACACTCTTAAAGTGACCATCGATGCTCCGAAGTCTTACTTTCTGTCCAAGTTAACCTACCCCACGGCGATGGTGGTGGATAAATTCAACGTCGCTAAAGGTAATGACTGGTGGCGGCAGCCGAACGGCACCGGGTCGTTCAAGCTTAAGAGCTGGCAGCAGGGCAAGTCGCTGGTCCTTGAGAGGAACAAAAAATACTATGGAGATATTGCCCACCTGGAATCTATCGAATTTAAGTATTTAAGCGGTCTGCCCATGAACATGTATGAAACCGGAGAGATAGATGTCGCCGATGTCAGCGTTTACTATATCGATAGAGTCACCGATACCGCCGGCCCTTTCTATCAAGAGCTGCAGGAATCGCCCGAGTTAAGCTTCTACTGGATAGGTTTTAATATCAAACAGCCGCCGTTCGACGATGTTAATGTGCGCAAGGCTTTCACGCTGGCGGTGGATAAAGATAAGATAATTGCTCTAACGTTGCGGGGTCTGGTGCAGCGTGCCGACGGCATCCTGCCGCCCGGTATTCCCGGCTATAATAAAGACCTCATCGGGCTGGGGTTTGACGCTGCTAAAGCTAAAGACCTGATTGCCGCTTCAAAGTACGGCAAGGCAGCTAACCTCCCCCAGATTACGCTAACCACTTCCGGCTATGGGGGGGCGATATCTCAAGTGCTGGAAGCCATTATTTACCAGTGGCATGAAAATCTGGGCGTCGAGGTAAAGGTAAGGCAGATG
>CAYGVP010000144.1:0-4165 GCA_964353385.1 uncultured Dehalococcoidaceae bacterium | reverse complement strand
GTCTCCGCCTATATCCCCACCAACGTTATTTCCATTACCGATGGCCAGCTTTACCTTGAGACCGATTTATTTAACGCCGGCATAAAGCCCGCTCTTAATGTCGGTATCTCTGTTTCCCGCGTCGGCAGCAAAGCCCAGACCCCGGCCATGAAAAAAGTCGCCGGCCGACTCAAGCTGGATATGGGTCAGTACCGCGAGGTGGCGGCTTTCGCCCAGTTTGGTACTGCCGAGCTTGATAAAGCCACCCGCTCGCAGCTGGAGCGCGGCCAGCGTATCCAGGAAGTCTTAAAGCAGGGGCAGTTCGTTCCCGTGCCGTTAGAAAAACAGGTAATGATTCTTTATGCCGTTATCAACGGCTATCTGGACGATATCCCTGTGGAAAAACTTGTTGCTTTTGAATCGGAGTTCTACCGTTTCATGGAAGCCAGCTATCAGGAAGTCGGCGCGTCTATCGCCAAGACTAGGGATTTAAGCACTGATGCCGAAGCAAATTTGAAAAAAGCTATTCAGGAGTTTAAGCAGGGGTTTATTAAGTAGCAGGGTGTTTAAGAGGGGCTTGCCCTGAGCAAAGTCGAAGGGCGCAGCCCCTCTTCCCAAAACCTCCCCCTCTCCGTGGACGGAGAGGGGGACACAGGGGGTGAGGTCGGAGGTAGGGTGGGAAAAGAATAGTGTAGTTTAGTTTAATGAAGTGAGGTTTTAAAAGTTGCCAGACATTCGTAAAGTCCGCCGCCGCATTAAAGGCGTCAGGAACATCGCCAAGATTACCCGCGCCATGGAAATGATTGCTGCCTCGAAGATGAAAAAAGCGCAGGAGCGGGGTCTGGCAGGGCGCCCTTACGCCCAGAAAATCGAGCAGGTCATCGCCGACCTTGCTGCTCTGCAGGAGACCACCATGCAGCACCCTCTCCTCCAGCGGCGTCCCATTAAGAAAATAGCCGTGGTTCACATTACCCCCGACCGCGGCCTGTGCGGCGGTCTCAATGCCAACCTTAACCGTCAGCTTGTCGGCTTTATCTTGGCGCAGAAAAATCCCGTTGAGGTTATTTCCGTCGGACGCAAGGGGCGGGATTTCGTGACACGCAATGTTTGTGCATTGTGCGCTGAATTCACCGGCTTGAGTGACCAGCCCGGCTTTCTGGATACCCTCCCCATTTCCAATATCGTTATTGATGAATACACCAAACAAACAATCGATGAAGTCTATGTATCTTACGCCGGATTCGTTTCTACTCTGGTGCAGAAACCCGTGATGAAGCAGCTCTTGCCCGTACAGCCAGCCTCTATTCCCGGCGGTCAGAATGTGGACTACATTTATGAGCCGGGTGCCGAGGCAGTGCTGGGCGGTTTATTGCCCCGCTTCGTGGAAATGGAAATCTATCACGCTATTCTGGAGTCCATCGCCAGCGAGCAGTCGGCGCGCATGGTGGCGATGCGCAACGCTACCGATAGCGCCAACGAGCTTATTGGCGATTTAACTCTGCTTTATAACAAGGCGAGACAGGAGTCTATCACCCGCGAGCTTTTGGATATTACCGGCGGCGTGGTGGCATTAGAATAAGATACTAACCGTCATTCCCGCGAAACTTGTCCCGTACTCGATACGGGAGCGGGAATCCAGGTGGTTGGGTGGTGCAAACGACTCCTCTCCCTTGATGGGAGAGGACGGGTGAGGGTGAAAGGGCAGGGGTAGAAGAAAAAGTATAGTGAAGTTTAGTATAGTGAGGTTCTTATGGCTAAAGGAAAAGTTGCTCAAGTAATCGGCACGGTGGTGGATGTTGAGTTCCCCCCGGATGAACTCCCCGCGCTGTTTAACGCCGTTGAGATTCAGTCCGGGAAGAACAAAATCGTGCTGGAAGTCCAGGACCATCTCGGCAATAACTGGGTCAGGTGTCTCTCTCTTTCGCCTACGGATGGACTTGAACGCGGTGCTGAAGCTGTTGACACCGGCTCGGCTCTGAAAGTGCCGGTGGGTAAAGCCACCCTGGGGAGACTTTTCGATGTCATGGGAAATCCTCTGGATAACCTCGGCGAAGTCAAAGCCGACGATAACTGGCCTATCCACCGTTTGCCCCCCTCCTTCGAGGAGCAGGAGACCTCTACCCAAGTACTGGAGACCGGTCTTAAGGTTATCGACCTTGTTGCGCCGTTCACCCGGGGCGGTAAAATCGGGGCTTACGGCGGCGCCGGCGTCGGCAAGACTATCATCATCCAGGAGCTTATCCGTAACATCGCTACCGTACACAGCGGTTTTTCCGTGTTCACCGGCATCGGCGAGCGCTCCCGCGAAGGCAACGACCTCTGGCGTGAGATGAAAGAGTCCGGCGTTATTGATAAAACGGTCATGGTCTTCGGTCAGATGAACGAGCCGCCGGGCGTGCGCCTGCGCGTGGGGTTGACCGGCCTTACTATGGCCGAGTATTTCCGTGATGTCGAAGGGCAGGACGTCCTTCTCTTTATCGATAATATTTACCGTTATACGCTGGCCGGCATGGAAGTCTCGGCTTTGCTTGGTCGCATGCCCTCGGCGGTAGGCTACCAGCCCACTCTCGCCACGGAAATGGGCGAGCTTCAGGAGCGCATTACATCCACCAAGAAAGGCTCGATAACCTCTTTCCAGGCTATTTACGTGCCCGCGGACGACTATACCGACCCTGGGGTGGCGACTACTTTCGGGCATCTGGATGGTGTCGTCGCTCTGGAGCGTTCTATCGCCGAGCAGGGGCTTTATCCCGCCGTCGACCCTCTTACCTCCACATCCCGTATCCTCAACCCCGATATCGTCGGCGCGGAGCATTATCGCGTCGCCCGCGAGGTGCAGCGCGTGCTGCAAAGATATAAGGACTTGCAGGATATCATCGCCATCCTCGGCATTGAGGAGTTAAGCGAGGAAGATAAGCAGGCGGTCGCCCGTGCCCGCCGTATACAGCGTTTCCTTTCCCAGCCTATGTTCGTCAGTGAGGTCTTTACCGGCCGCCCCGGCAAGTACGTTAAAGTTGAGGATACCGTCCGCGGCTTTAAAGAAATCCTTGAAGGCAAGTATGATGATCTGCCGGAGCAGGCTTTCTATATGGTCGGCGGCATTGAGGAAGTAGCAGCCGCTGCCAAAACTTTAGGAGTGGGGTCCAATGCCTAGCTTTAAGGTTGATATTGTTACCGCCGAGCGTGTTGTCTATTCGGCGGAAGTTGATGCCGTTATCGCTCCCGGCATTGAAGGGCAGCTGGGCATTCTGCCCCACCACGCCCCCCTCATGACGACGCTCCAGGCCGGCGAGCTGGTGGTGCGTAAGGGTGGCGAGGAAGATATCATGGCTATTTCCGGCGGCTTTTTAGAGGTGCGACCCGACCACGTTATCGTGCTGGCGGACCAGGCAGAACGCGCCGAGGAAATCGATGCTGCCCGCGCCGAGGCTGCCCGTAAACGCGCCGAGGAACGTTTGAAAGACAGGCATGTCGCCGGAATTGATGCCGCCAGGGCAGAAACGGCTTTACGCCGGGCTTTAGTAAGGCTTTCCGTAGCAGAGAAAATCAAAACCCGCCGCAAGGTGTAGGCTATTCACTGCAAAGTAGGGTGTTAAAGAGGGGCGTCAGCCCCTCTTAAGAAAGAATCCCCCTCTCCAAACAACTTAATCTAAGGAATAATTATTAGCCCCGTTTGGAGAGGGTAGGGTGAGGTAAGCACTTTATTTTCCGTTTTGGCCATTCCGGATTATATTATTCTACCAGCGTTACAGGCAAAATAAATACTCCGCGTGTTAAAATTTAAAGCCGCCGGGTTTATTCAGCGGCTTTTTAGAATGTCGTTACTTTGCCCGCCTCTGTTTTTCAAGAAGCGCAGGTAAAAGGACCCTTCCTCCCCATCTCCCTCTCCGGGGAGATATGTTACATTATTTCCAGTCTTACTCTGGTCTGGGCTTTAGCGGCTTTTACCCTTAACAGGGTGCGCATCGCTTGCGCTATCTGCCCTTGCTTTCCGATGATTCTTCCCTTGTCATCATCGGCCACGCGTAACTTTAGCGTGATTCCCTCCTCAGTGGTTTCCTCTTCGACATTCACTGCGTCCGGTTCGTTGACGATGCTCTTGGCGATGTACACAACTAGGTCTTTCATGCTTTCTCCTTGACTGGTTTGAACTTTTCCATGATACCTGCCTTACCTAGTAGTCTGG
>CAYGVP010000143.1:1979-4181 GCA_964353385.1 uncultured Dehalococcoidaceae bacterium | reverse complement strand
GATGATTTCGTTTTCCAGCTTGAGCACTTCGCCGAGGATTTCCCCAGGAGCGTCATGATGCACGACTTCCGTTCTTACGGGCTTATATCGCCCCGCGGCGAGGCTCCAGTCGTTGTCCCTAATCTTCTCAATCGGCACGCGGTAGCTGTTTGGGCCTTCCTCGCGAGTCGGCCACTTGGCCAGCACGTCGGGAATATCGTTGGCTTCGATAGGTGTGCGCTTGTAGTCGAGGCTAAAGCCGTCGGCAGTGAGGTCGTAGAACCAGACGGATTGTGTCACGGGTTGAGAACTGGGGGTCGAAGGACGGGCAAAGATAAGCGCGGCGGTGCCGACGCCCGAGTAGGGCTTGAAAACGCCGCTCGGGAGGCCTATGACGGCTTGAAGGTTACAGTCGGTCACGAGCAGTCCGCGCAGGCTTGTGGCAGCCTTGGTGGAGCCAAAGAGGACACCGTTGGGTACGATTACTCCTGCTCTTCCGCCGGTGGTGAGGTGGTCAATGAACCACTTGAGGAACAGCAATTCGGTAGCACGGGTGTTCAGCTTATAGTTGAGGTCAGAAAGTATGCTCTCGTCTTGCACCTTCCCGGCGAAAGGTGGGTTGGCGAGGATGACATCGAATCGCTGTCCAGGATAGGCACCTCCAAAGCCCGTGGTGAGCGGGTTCATCAATGAGACTCTCGCCTTTTCCAACTGGTGGAGGTAAAGGTTGAGTATGGCAATTTTTACCATGTTGGCGTCGTTGTCGAAGCCGGTGAACGCCTGTTCTTCGAGGAATTTCCATTGCGCGGCTTTGAGAAGCGTGCCGTCCGAAAGGCCGCGCTTTAGGTCCGCAGGCCGGGTATGCTGGCGCAGGATGTGGGTGAAGGAAGAGATGAGAAAGCCTGCCGTCCCGCAAGCTGGATCACAGATGCGCTGGCCGGGCTGTGGGTTCACTAGCTGCACAATCAGGTCGATGATGTGACGAGGGGTGCGGAACTGGCCGTTGGTACCGGATAAGGAGAGTTTGCTCAGGAGATACTCATACATATCCCCCTTTAGATCGTGTCCTTCGTGCGCGGCAAGGTCGAGGCCGTGGATACCCTGGATGACGGCGCGGAGCGTGGGGCGGTCGTAAATCTTGAGTGTAGCACGGCTGAAGAGGAGTTTGCCCGTGTCGGTGAGGCCGGGAAGCTCATGTAGGCTCTCGATGGCGTCGCGGGCGGCATTGAAAAGGCTGTCACCGGTGAGGGTAACGAAGTTGCCCCAGGCGAATCTCGCCCACTTGTCGGAGAAGATACGAACGTATTTCCTGTCGAGCGAAGCCAGCACGTCGTCTTTCTCACTTAAGAGGCGTAGGAAGAGCAGATAGGAAATCTGTTCTATGGAATCCATCGGGTTGTTCACGCCACCCGCCCAGAGAATATCCATCAGCTGGTCGACTTTTTGGCGGAGACCGGAGGAAAAGAAGTTGACGCCGTTGGATTTCCCGTTATCTGCGAGAGAATTAGTCATTGGGTAGATGCTCCTAAGAGTAAATGCCGAACAAGCGTGGACTGTCGCAGCGCTTCGAAAACTTGTTCGCGGCCTTCGAACTGAGCCAAGGCGGCGATGCCGCCGAGTTGGTTGAACTGGCTGGATGTGAAAATGGTCATGTCACCGGACATAAACCTTCGAAGCGCATCTGGGTTTTCCACGAGCAGCTGTGTAGTCGCGTCGAGCCATTTTTGCTCGTTATAACGGAGATTGAACCGGGCGGCGATGGAATCGACGACATCAGAGATGATTTCGTCCTTTGTAGGTAGCGGTCTTTTCCCGATCGCATTGTAGATAAACGCAGGTGTCGGCGCAGGCACTCCGTAAGAGGCGACGAGTTTGTCCTGTGAGTAAAACATTTTTGGTCTGTGGAAGAAACGCTCGTTCACAATTATCTCGACGGTATCGTCGTCTTCCTCCTCGACTGCCGTCTTCATCTCCATATCTTTTTCGGTGAAATCCTTTGCGTCACGTTCGAAGGAACCACGGAAGGTCATCACATCGACTTTCTCTCCGTCCGGCCCGACTTCAATGACCTCACGGCTGACCATTATATCGCGACCCTCCCAAACAGGGATTTCGTGGGATGGAGCCTGTGATTCCGGTTGAGAATCGGGAACTCCTTGGATAAATCCTGGCTTTGTACCGACGAAAGGATAGGGCTTCGGTTCCTTTTTCGCCTGCGGGAGC
>CAYGVP010000143.1:0-1879 GCA_964353385.1 uncultured Dehalococcoidaceae bacterium | reverse complement strand
ACAGCGATACGCTCGGAACGCTTGCCGTCACGGAACTCCTTGGAAATGTAGGAGGCTTCTGGGATGCGGGACGTGATAGTTACAGCGATACCGGGCTGCAACTCGTTGAAAATCTTCGTGAGGTTCGTCGCGTGAGTCTGATTCACGGCAAACACGATTGACTTACCGATGGTTCCGGCAGGGTCTTTCTGGGCTTCATTGAGGAAGGCTTCGCACATGAGGCGATTCCGAGCCGGCGTGAAAATTTTCCGTTCAAGGTCCTGGATCTTGTAGTTTTCTTCCTGCTCATTGACATAGACCGCCCAGCCGGTTTCCGCAAGCGTCTGGGTTGTGATATCAGAACGCAGGTCGAAGATTTTTGGCAGGCAGAGGAATGGGCCTTCCGGGTCCTTGACGGCGTCAATGATGTCATAGCGGAATGTTGGGAATCCGGGCTCGCAGCCGAAATAATGATAGGTATCGCGAAGCTGACGAGCCTCAAGAGCCTTCGGGTTGGTGGCCTCCAGCTCCTTGACATTGATATTCTTCAGATATGCCTTTGGCGTTGCTGTCAAACCGATTCGCGTAGCCTGGAAAAACTGAACGACCTCGCGGGCGTCTCCGTAAATCGACCGATGTGCTTCATCGTTAATGACGAGGTCAAAATAGAAGGGAGTAAACTCCTCCCGGTAACGACGGTCAATCATCAACGACTGGATGGTAGCGACGACGACTGAAGCGCCGAGCAACTCTCCGGTACGGCGGGCGGTCTTGAAGATGACCGGCTTAAACTCCGGCAGGACAACAGCGAAATCTTCCATCGTTTGCTTCGCTAACTCTATCCGGTCCACGATGAACAGGACACGTTCGGCGTTTCGGGTTACGAGGAAGCGACGGATGAGGGCGGCACACAGCAGGGTCTTTCCGGTGCCGGTGGCCATTTCGAGAAGGAAACTACGGCGAGCTTCCGAGTCAAAGTGCTTCGCGACCTCATCCATTGCCCGGATTTGGTAGCGACGAAGAGTGAGGTCATGTTTCAGGTGTTTAAGGTAGTCTTGCGGGATAGGTTCGCTCGTAAGCGGTCGTGGCGGCTGGAGGTTTTTCAGCCGAACCCGGTCAAGATCGTCCCTCGAAGGCAGACGCTCGATTCGGTAGGCATCACGCTGGTCTGCTCGTTCGTAGTTCCAGAACCAGTGTTCCCGACCGTTGGATAGGATGATGAACGGAGCCTTCAGATTCTCGGCGTAGCCTCGGGCCTGCTCCTTGGCATCATAAGGGTCGCGATCTTCGCGCTTGGCTTCGAGCACACACAGCACTCGGCCGTAACTGTCCAGAAGGAGATAATCGGCCCGGCCGGTTACAGTATTATATTCAAACCGGAATTGTTTAGAGTCCAGCAGGTTCCACTCGCTTGCTTCGAGCGCCTTGTCAATAAGGATCCGGGAGAAGGCTTCACTATAACCAGACGGCAATTATGATCCCCTTATCGATACAACGAAGTTTAACTTAGGTGAGATTGGCGTCGGCTGCATGCAGCATAACTTAAGCAATAATCTATTATACCCCTAAGTGAATATATTCCAATGAAGAATCCCTGTCAATTCGTATAAAAACAGACCTCTGTTCTTGTGCCCGCCGTCGGGACACCACGGGGACAAAATCGCTGAAAACGGCTCAGTTTTGCTTACTCAGGCCAAAAACTAGAAATCAGGAAAGTTACCTTATGTTAGTGAAAAATTGGCACCGTGGCAGGGAATCCAGCAAATATTATTTACAAAGAAGCAAATTAATTTGCAATACCCACGAATAATCGTACATCAAACGAGAAATTTCATCTGTTGTGTTTGGTGATTTGGCTATCTCAGGCGCGATATGCTATACTCTTGAAACTTTAAACAAG
>CAYGVP010000142.1:0-4191 GCA_964353385.1 uncultured Dehalococcoidaceae bacterium | reverse complement strand
AGCGGTGCCGGCTTTATCAAAGCTGTTCGATTCGCTGGGCGTTGATTTGCCGCTGGTAACCCGGGTGCTTGTTGGCTTCGCCGCTTTTCTTACAGCTTATAAATTCCACCTTGTGGCGGGAGTAGTCGCCATTATTGGAATATCTTTTTTTATTAAAAGGTCTCCCGTCGCCAAAAAATATTTAGATGCGGTAGCTTTAAGGCTGCCGGTAATAGGGAACATTGTTATTATGCGCAATATCTGCCGGTTCTGCCGCAGCAGCGCCATGCTGGTTGAAGCCGGCCTTACTCTCCCACAGGCGTTAAATGCCATTATCGGGACAATTGATAACACTATTATCAAGGACGCTTTAAGAGAAATCCGCCAGGAAATTATCAAGGGCAAAGGCCTGGCGCAGCCGATGCAACAAGCGGGTCTTTTCCCCAGACTGCTGGTTGACGTGGTGGCCATCGGGGAGAAAAGCGGCGCTATGCAGTCATCCTTTTCCAGGATGGCGGACTATTACGAGAGAAGGCTCGACCAGCGGGTGCAGAAGCTTCTTGGGATGATTGAACCGGCTTCTATCATCCTCGTCGGTTTGATTATCAGTTTTATCGGTATCGCAATTATCACGCCGTTATATTCTATATATCAGAATTTGGTATAAAGACCGGTGCGAGCGATGATGATGAAGATTTTTATAGGGCTGTTGAAAAAGATACCGTGGAAATGCGGCCAAAAGGGCATGACCATGCTTGAAGCACTGGTTTCCATAGGGATACTGGGTGGCGTGGTGATGACCTTCATATTCGGTATGTCCGGCGGGGCTTTAGCAGTTAAAGAAAACGGGCAGGAGCTTACCGTTCAGAACCTTGCCAGGAATCAAATGGAATACATTAAAAGCTGCGCTTATACCGTTAACGCTACAACCTATCCCAAAATAAGCACTCCCCCCGGTTATAGTATTTCAGTCGGAGTCAAAGCAGTGCCGGGCGCTAGCAACAATATCCAGAAAGTCACGGCTAATATTTCCCGGGAAAGCATTTTGCTAATGACTGTATCGGATTACAAGGTGAACCGATGAAACGAGAACGGGGTTACACTTTAGTTGAAGCAATGATAGCTATCGCCATTACCGGTTTTCTTGTGACCGTTCTTGGTATGGTGGTACAGCAGATGGTCACTGTGCCCGAACGTGGGAATGACCAGCTTGATACGATTCACCCCATGCAGAATGCGGCTCACTGGCTGACGCTTGATGGGCAAATGGCGTCTTCGGCTGTAGGCGGCAGCAACCTGACTTTGAATTTGCCTAATACTATCGTCGTCCGCTATGTGCGCACCGGTACAAATTTATACCGTTACTATGGTAGCAATAATCAGACGATAGCCAATAATGTTGCGAGCGCCAATTTTACCGTGCTAAACAGGGTTATTTACATGACGATAGTAACTGTGGTGGATAGTCGCTGGAATAATATCAGTGAAAATTATACATACCGGGCTTATATGCGCCCGACAATATAAAAAGAAATGAAGATAAATAGTGAAAAAGGTCAAGCTCTGCCTCTGGTGATGATCGCCGTCGTGCTGGGCGCGCTGGTGATACCGCCCTTCCTCGGTTATGCCGATACTAGTATTATCGGCTCGAGGCATTACGCGAATGCGATATACGCCGAGTACGCCTGCGATGCCGGTATAGAAGACGCTATCTGGAAGTTGACCGATGGCGGGCTGACCAACAATCTAACTACCGCCGGAAGTATGATAAGCTACACGCTTAATGAATCGGTAAACAGCCTCTTAACAAAGGTGAGTATATGCAATGCCTGGATGACTATCGCCACAGAAAATTTCAATAGCGGAACATGGACGGGAGGCACCGGCTGGACGGATAACTGGACCCATTCCGGAGATTCTGCCGTTACTGGCTCCGGTACTCCGTATGAAGGCTCCAATCACTTGAGATTAAGAAGCAGTGACGGTCTGGCGCAGCGCTCCGTCGACCTGTCCCATCAAAGCGATATCCATCTCCGCTTCTATGCCAAGGTCAATAGTTTTGACTGGTTTAGTGATGATGAGGCAATCTGCCAGGTAAGCAGTGACGGCGTTGCATGGACTACCGTTGAAACATGGGACTGGGAAGATAGCGATAACATGTATCATTATTATGATATTAATCTGGCTACCTTTGAGATGACGAGCCGTTTCTGGATTCGTTTTGACGCTAATATGGACAGCTCCGGCGATAATTTTTATGTCGATAAAATTGATATTATTTGGCTGATAGCCTACCCCGTCGTATTTGCCTGGGATGATTTTGAAAGCGGCAGCGCTAACTGGAGCGGCGGCGGCGGCTGGACGGCTAACTGGACCCATACCTCATCCACGTCTTATGCTGATGTTATTGCGGGTACCTGGCAAATCCCTGCCTATGAAGGCTGGGACTGGTTTCAACCTCACTATCACTTGAGGTTACAATATACCGGCTCTGCAAGTAGGCCTACCAACCTCACTGATGCTGACACTCCCCGTCTAAGGTTCGCGGCTACTACGAGGGGTTCATTGGAGAATAATGAGTACGCCTACTGCGAGGTCAGCAGCAACAACGGCTCAACCTGGAGTACGATTACGAGATTTAGCAGTTCTAATGAAACCGGAGCTTATGTTTACTACGATTTTGGATTATCTCAATTTCCTATGACCAGCACTTTTTGGGTTCGTTTTAGGCTTACCGGTACGGAGCAAAACGACTTTTTCTATGTTGATAAACTCGAGATTGTAAACCTGGATATGTTCGGTATTACCGCTAAAGCCGGTGACCGTATGATAAAGGTCATTGTCCAGATTGAGGATGGTGTTATTACCATTTTGTCCTGGTATTATGTGTAGTCAGTAAAGCATAAGTAAAGAGAAAGCGACTAATGAAAAATAGTATCACAGACAAATCTAAAAATAATAAAAAACCCCGTTCCTTGATGTCCTGGCTGGGGGTGATAGCTGTTATTGCCATTATCGTGGTAAATATTATTATGTGGAAGGGCTATTTTGCCGAGAAATCTCAAATTGACGTTTTGAAAGATGAGATAGCACAGGTCAACCAGCAGACCTCGGAGGTGGCGCAGCCGCCATCCGGTCTTGAGTCTCAATTACTACAAGCACAGAAAAATTTAACGGCAGCCCTGCAGGTTTTCCCGGCGAATGTCGATAGAAACGACGTGGTCGACTTTATTTTTAGTACTGCGAATGCATGCAGCGTTCAGATAATTCCGCTGGTATCGGATGGATGGGAAACTGAAAGTATAGGGCAGGCCTATCTTGTGTTGAGATATCACGGCACCGTCACCGGCAATCTAATAAATGCTACTAATTTTATTACCTTGCTCCGTAATAGTGATTATCCCACGTTGATTATTACCGGATGTAATGTTGAAAGGGTATCCGGACTGTACGCGGATATTCCCGATAGCGTACTTGAAATATCCATTGAACTATCGATTGCGCTTTATACCACCTCCATTCAAGCGAACAAGGATATCACTTCATGAAGATAACAACACTAAATATAAGCTCGAATGTAATAAAATACATTGCCACTAACGGCAACGGCAAGGTCAAACACGGCAGCATTTCGCCGGAGGGTTTGATTAATAACGGCCTTATTTTGCAGCCGGATGCCATCGCCAACCAGATAAAATCATTGTTTGCCAGCAACTCACTCCCTAAAGATAAAGTAATATGCAGCATTAACGGCCTGCCGTTTTCCTATCGGCTATTTACCCTGCCAAAAATGGAGCCGGCGGCTTTTAGTGAAGCTGTAGTAAGGGTAATCAGGAAAGAGATGCCTATTTCTCCGGACGAGATGTACCTGTTATGGCAGGCTTATCCATCGGAGAACAACGAATGGCAGGTGCTGGTGGCGGGCATAACGCGCCAGCCTGTTGATAACCTGATAAAAACACTATCGGCGGCCGGCATCAGGCCTTATTTCCTCGACCTCCAGCATCTTTCGCTGGCAAGGTTAACCGGTGAAAGCGATGCTATCATCGTCGAATGTGAAAAAGACTATTCCAATATAGTGATGCTGGTCGGAGGGGTGCCGCAGGCTTTGCATATCATACCGTCTCTTGGGCCTCAAGCCGCTCTGCAGGATGAAATCCGGCAGGTTGTCGGCAGACTCAACAAGATGGTCAATTTCTATAACGGCAATCA
>CAYGVP010000141.1:0-4252 GCA_964353385.1 uncultured Dehalococcoidaceae bacterium | reverse complement strand
ATCGCCCGCGAGATGCGCAAGTACAACGTCAGCCTCCTCGTCATCGACCAGCGTCCCAGCGGCATCAACGAAGAGGTAATGTCCCAGCTCGGCACGAAAATTACCTGCCTCCTCGATAACGAGCGCGACATCGATAGCGTGCTGGCAGGCGTCTCCGGTAAGAACGAGCTTAAGTCGGTATTATCCCGTCTGGCTCCCAAGCAGCAGGCGCTCATCTTCGGCCACGCCGTGCCGATGCCGGTGGCTTTCCAGCCCCGCGAGTACGGCTCCGCCGCATCTTATAAGGACTTTACTTCCGCCGGAAAATCATCATCCGCTGAAAAAGCGGATAAAGACCTCGAAAAACTCTGGGAATAGGAGGTTGTCATTCTGGCGAAAGCCAGAATCCACTTAACAAGGCAGCCAAATGACTTCACCACTGCTGGATTCCAGCCGGAGTTTATCCCGTACTCCGATACGGGGCTGGAATGACATTAAAGTTGTGTTCCTGCTCTTAAATCATTATGGTAAAAACTACAAATAACAATCCAAACCCTAAAAAGAAAGTCGGCCTGGCTTTAAGCGGCGGGGCGGCGCGGGGTCTCGCCCATATCGGCGTCCTCGACGTCCTCCAGAAAGAAGGCATCCCCATCGACTTAATTGCCGGCACCAGCTTCGGCGCCCTCGTCGGCGCGGTTTATGCCTGCTGCCTCGATAGCGAAAAGGTCAAAAATCACGCCCTGTCCATCGATTGGAAAAAACTGGCGTCCCTCCTCGACCTCTCCTTCCGCATGAGCGGCCTGCTCAAGGGCAAGAAAATTGAAAAACTGCTGGCTGAATATATCGGCGGGAATATTGAGTTCAGCGACCTTGAAATTCCCTTTGCCTGCGTCGCTACGGATATCGATACCGGCGAGGAGGTCGTTATCGATACCGGCCCGGTGCCGGAGGCTTTGCGCGCCACCATCTCTATCCCCGGGGTCTTTACAGTCGTCAAGCGCGGCGAAAGATTCCTCGTCGATGGCGGTCTTACCACGCCGGTGCCGGTAGACGTTGTTCGACGGATGGGCGCCGATTTCGTTATCGCCGTGAATGTTAACCCGCCCGTGACCGACCGCTTGAGCAAGCCCAGCGAAAAACGCGTCAAGACTCGTAAAGAACCCAACATCTTCCATATAATGATGCAGTCGCTGTATATCACCACCTATGCCGTGGCGCAGAACTCTTTAATGGGTGCCGATATCGTTATCGAGCCAGATTTAAAGGGCATCGGGGCCGGGGACTTCCAAAAAGCCGGCGAGATGATTTTAATGGGCCAGGAAGCCGCCGCGGACGCTATCCCGCAGATAAAGAGGAAGTTGAAAGAATTGTTATAACAATTCTCCTTGTTTGTCTAATCTCCCCCCGCAATATATAATAACTACCAAATGCGCATGCACTGGGTCTATTACTTCGGCAGGGTCTTTATACCCACTATCGCCTCGCCCTTCTTCTCGCGGCAGGTAAAGGGCAAGGAAAACCTGCCCGCGCAGGGTCCCGTCATTATCGCCTGCAACCACCTGCATATCGCCGACCCGCCTATCGTGGCGGACAGCATCCCGCTTAAGTGCGTCTTCATGGCTAAAGAGGAGCTCTGGCATAATAAATGGTCGCGCTTCTGGGTGGAAAACTTCGGGGCTTTCCCGGTCAAGCGTAACGCCTTCGATAGGGAAGCTATACGGCTGGCGGAAGAATGGCTGGGCAAAGGCATTTCGCTGATAATGTTCCCTGAAGGCGGTAGAAGTAAAGACGCTAAATTACAGCCCGCTTTGCCCGGGGCGGCGCTTATCGCCCTGCGCACCGGCGTGCCTGTCGTTCCTGTAGCTATCACTGGAACAGAATATATGCGTAATCTAAAGTGGGCTTTCTTCCACCACCCCAAAATCACCATCACCATCGGCAAGCCTTTCAATCCCCCCGCCTGCGACGGCAAGCCGACTAAAGAACAGCGCAACCAACTCTGCGAGGACATTATGTATAAAATCGCCGAGCTTCTTCCGAAAAAATACCGGGGGGTCTATGACCGAGAAAAAACGCCAGAAAATTGAAAAAGCCCGTAAGACCGGCTTCTGCTTCGGGGTGAGGCGCGCCATCGATACCCTGGAAAAGATAGCCCGCGAGCGCGGCGGCATCGAGACCCTCGGGGCTGTCGTCCACAACCAGCAGGTGCTGCAAAAGCTGGCAAAAATCGGCGTTAAAACGGTCGATAGCGTTGATGCTATTAAGGGCGATACGGTGGTCACCAGCTCTCACGGCGTCAGCCCCGATTTGGAGGATAAAATCCGCGCCCACCATAATGAGGTCATCAGCACCACCTGTCCTAACGTGCACCGCGCCCAGTCCGCCGCTGCCAAGCTGGTGAAGTCCGACTTTTTTGTGATTGTTTTCGGCGACGTGGACCACCCTGAAGTTAAGGGTATTTTAGGCTGGGCGAAGGGCAAAGGATTAGCCACCACCGACGAGAAAGTTATAGCCGCTCTCGACCCCCTCCCCCGCCGCCTCGGCATACTCTCCCAGACCACGCAGGTGCCCGCCCGCTTTGCGGAGTTCGTGAAAAAGATACAAAGCCTTGCTTCAAAAAAGAAATCGGAAATCCAGATTATCGATACCATCTGCAACGACCTGCAGGAGCGGCAGGCGGCCGCTTTAGAGCTGGCGCACCGGGTCGACCTTATGCTGGTAGTGGGAGGACGCTCCAGCGCCAATACCAACCGCCTCGCCGAGCTTTGCGCGCAGGTCACCGAGACCCACCTCATCGAGACCGCCGCGGAAATTAAGCCCGCCTGGCTCAAGGGTAAAAAACACATCGGCGTCACCTCCGGGGCTTCAACCGCAGAGGAGACGGTAGATGAGGTGATGAAGAGGCTTCAAGCAATGGCTTAACGGTTTATAGAAACTGAAGAAAGACTTTAGCTGGGACTAAATGTTTGCCGTATGTTGAAGAGGTATTACGTTTAGTCTTTTCTTTTAATAATTATAACTTCTTTTTCTTTCTTTCTTCTCGTTCTTGCTTGATTTCATTTACCAGATTGTTAATATTCTCATTTACTTTACTTAATTCTAGTATTGTTTTCATGGCGTTATCATACTCAATTTTTTTTATTTTTCTTTCTTGTTTATCAGTCCTTTTTGCACTTACCCATCCTAATGTAGACATCACGATTCCAGTACCTATTAGCACTAATGCGGATATATCCAATGATAAATTGTCATTTTTCGATAAAGCAACGAGCACACTAAATCCTACTGTAAAAGCTGATAATCCTATTGCAGAATAAACAGTATCTGAACTCATTTTTATACTCCTTTCCCATTCGTTAGAGTAGAGAATAACACATTTTCATTTTAACCTCCAATCAAATACAGACTTCATTTTATTATTCTAGCCTTATCCCCACCCATTCCCCCCATAGGGAGTAGCCTGACGGAGGGGGGCGCAAGTCCCCCTCTCCTATTCTCCCCCTCTCCAAACCAACAAATCCACGTCTTAATCAATGCCCCCGTTTGGAGAGGGGGAAAGGGGGTAAGGCAATGCAAATAGAGATACAGAAACATAATTCTCCTTGACTCCCCTGTGTGTACTCCCTATAATTTATCTTAGTTTAATCTAAAGATTCGCTGTTATCCCGTTTACTCAAAGAAAAACAATAAAGGGTGATGTTATTTTTCATTAATGGAGGAGCAATAAATTGGACTACTTTTTAACCGAGCAGCAAAAGACCATCAAAGCGCTTGCCCGCCGCGTCGCCGAGGAGAGAATCCTCCCCGTCCGCGCCGCGCTGGATGAAAAAGAGGAGTTCCCCTGGGATATCGTTAAAGAGCTTGCCGCTGCGGATATGTTCCGCATCCTCGTGCCGGAGCAGTATGAAGGCCTGGGCGGCGGCTGCCTCGAACTCTGCCTCGTTACGGAAGAGCTAAGCCGGGTATGCAGCGGCATCGCCGTCACCTATGCCGCCAGCGCTTTAGGCTGTATGACTCTAATGGAGTACGGCACCGAGGAGCAGAAACGCCGTTTCTTCCCGGATATCGCCAGCGGCAAAAAGCTGGGCGCCTTCGCTATTACGGAACCCACCGCCGGCTCCGACGCTTCCAATATAAAGACTACGGCGGAAAAGGTGGCGGGCGGCTACCTGCTCAACGGCACCAAGCAGTTCATTACCAACGGCGGCGAAGCGGCAATCTATACCGTCATCGCTTTAACGGATAAAACCAGAGGCGCCCGCGGCGCCAGCGC
>CAYGVP010000140.1:0-4271 GCA_964353385.1 uncultured Dehalococcoidaceae bacterium | reverse complement strand
GCGGAGTCTTCCGGTTTATCAGATTCATGCCCGAGTATTTCGCCCTTAGCCCTTTCCGGGGAAAAGATTTTGCGCACCTGCGTTGCCGAACCTTTGAGTCCGATGGTCGCCTCATCCATCCGCATGATTTTGTTATCCCAGAGGACGATGGAGGCATCTTCCGCCGCCAGTCGCATGGGCACGTTAGGATAGCGCGGGGAATTGATTTCCCGCAGGACGGCAATCATAGCGGGGAGGGGGGCGACAACGACTTCATGGCGGCCCTCCAGCTTGCGCCTGACCTTGACCGTTTTCGCCTTTAAATCGACCTCTTCTACGCGGTCGACCAGCGTTAGCTGGGAACAGCCAAGGCGCGTGGCGATGCCGGGCCCTACCTGGGCGGTATCGCCGTCGATAGTCTGGCGTCCGCACATGACGATAGCCAGTTCTTCTTTCTCCGCCAGCTTCTTGATAGCGCCGGTCAATACCATACTGGTAGCTAAAGTATCGGCGCCGCCGAAAACGCGGTCGCTTAAGAGAATGGCTTCATCGGCGCCGAGTGCAAGCGTCTTCCTTAAAGTAACTTCAGCATTGGGGGGACCCATAGAGATAACAGCCACGCGGAAGCCGTATTTATCCTTGAGACGGAGGCTTTCTTCCAGAGCATGGGTATCGTAGGGGTTCATGATAAAGGGCACGCCCTCTCTAATGAGAGTGCCGGTTACAGGGTCGACTTTAACCTGTGTAGTGTCCGGGACCTGTTTAACACAGGTGACTATCAGCATATATAACTATTATACCTGAAAAATACTTAAAACTTCCAAAATAATAGCATATTTAGGGAGAGGGGGGGCAAATGGAGGAGTTATTGGTTTTTATTTGGGGAAAAAAGAGAGGGCTATATATTGAATATTTTTTGCCGTTAAACTGCTCACCGTGATAAACTACAAGCGTAAAGAGGACCTGTGAAGATACTGGTAACTAATGACGACGGCATACATGCCGAGGGGCTATGGATGCTGGTGCGGGAATTGAAGAAAATCGGCAGCGTAGCGGTAGTGGCTCCAGATGGAGAGAGGAGCGCCATCGGCACGGCGGTAACGCTGTTCGAGCCGCTGCACGCCAGTGAAGTCTGCGCGCCGGAGGAAGGAGTAACCGCTTACGCTATCGACGGGTCGCCTTCCGACTGCGTTATCCTGGCTCTGGGCAAGCTGATTTCAGACAAAGTGGACATGGTAGTCTCTGGCATTAATCCCAGCCTCAACCTTGGGGAAGACGTTTATATCTCGGGGACGGTGGGGGCAGCGATGCAGGGCTACTTTAGAGGCCTGCCGGCGCTGGCTGTCTCGGCAGCGCCGGGGAGCGCTGCCAGCCTTAAAATTGCCGCGCGGACTGCCGCCGCGCTGGTGAAGATAATGGCTGCCGATAATCCCGCCAGAGTATTCCTGAATATGAACGTGCCGGACCTGCCGCTGGAGGAAATACGCGGCGTTAAAATTACGCGTTTAGCCCGCTCCAGCCATATCAACTCCGTGACTGAAGAAAGTAATGAAAAGTACAAGCAGTACCGGCTGGTGAGGGAAAGAGTCGCCGAGTCCGGCAGCGACGGCACGGATATACAGGCTATCATGCAGGGGTATATCTCCATTACCGCACTATATACCAGCCTGCTGGACAAACCGCCGCAGCACCTGCTGAAAAAGCTTAGCCTGGAGCTAACGCACGAACTTAAAAAGGAATAAATGCAGCATTACATCGGCACGGACATTATAGAAATAGAGCGCATCCGCCGGGCAATCGAGCGCTGGGGCGACCGCTTTTTAAACCGCGTTTTCACTAAGAACGAGCTAAGTATTTACGGCCGCCGCGCGCACTCGCTGGCAGCGAGCTACGCCAGCAAAGAGGCGGTGATGAAGCTGCTGGGGACTGGCAATAGAGGGGTGGCGTGGCGGGAGATAGAGACGCTTTATCATCCCAGCGGCAAGCCGCTGATAAGGCTCAATGGACGGGCAAAAAAACAGGCGGAAAAGCTGGGGATAAAAGAGATAGAGGTAAGCTTATCACACTCCCACGATAACGCTATAGCCACGGCCATAGGGTCTGCTTAAGCCTCCCAGACAACCTCCCCGCCAATCATCGTCATCTCCACCTTAATGTCTTTTATCTTTTCCGGGGGGACGCGGGTGGGGTCGTCGCTCAAGATAACGATATCCGCCAGCTTGCCGGGAGAGAGCGAGCCTTTGATTTTCTCTTCAAAAGAGGCGTATGCGGCGTTAACGGTATAGAGCTTAAACGCTTGTTCTACCGTGATGCGCTCCTCCGGCAGCAACTTTTGCCCGGACTCCGCCTGGCGCGTTACGGCGGCGTAAATGCCCGCTAAAGGATTAATCGGCACGACCGGGGCATCGGAGCTGCCGGCGACTATTACACCTTCGCCCAGCGGCGACTTAATTCTATAGAGCCAGGGCAGCTGGCTTTCCGGGACGGTTGCCAGGTAGCGCTCGCCGCTGTAGTAAATAAAGGGAGGCTGGGTAACGATAACCAGTCCCAATTTCTTTATGCGCTCCAGGATAGCAGGGGGACATTCGCTGCAGTGCTCGATGCGATGCCGCTTGCCTGCCACCGGAGAGTGTTTATTGACATATTCAAGGGCGGTGACGGCAGCGGCGACCGTATCTTCCGCGATGGCGTGGAAAGCCATCTGAAAACCGGCTTTATGGCAATCTAAAGCCAGCTGATTCAACTCTTGTTGTTCGGGCTGTACTTCCGGCATCACTTTCGCCGCGCCGAGCTGCATCAGGTTATCGCCGGAGCCGGTCTTAAGTCCCTTTTTATTAAAGTCCTGCCAGTGCGGCGCACCAGCCATCATAGTGATGCGGCTATGCAGGTCGCCCTGGAGCTTAAAATCGCAGAATTTCTCCCAGCGGGCAAGGTCGTTGCTGACGGTCGCCTCCTGGAAGGAAGTGATGCCGTGCGAGAGGAAATATTTATCCGCCAGAGATACGCCTTCTTCCAGTTCCTTTTCGGAAAAAGGCGGCATGACCTCGCTCCGAATGTAATTAAGCATGCCGACAAGGATGCCGTTAGGTTCGCCGGTTTCCAGGTCGCGCTCGATACGGGCGCCGGGCGGTTCCGGCGTTTCTCCGGTGATCCCAGCCAACGAAAGCGCCAGCGAATTCAACACGCAAATATGCAGGGAGCGGTGGCTTAAAACAACGGGGTGGGCGGGGGCAACCTCATCTAAATCCCAGCGGGTGGGGCAGCTCTTTCCCTCGAGATAAAACTCATTATAGTCGGTGCCGCTTATCCAGGTGCCGGGCGGGGTGGCTAAAGCCTTTTTGCGGACGGCTTCCTTAATATCTTCGACGGAGCGGACGAAAGCCGGAGAAAGGTCGATGCTCATCAATTTCCTTATTAGCGAAAAGAGGTGTAGGTGGGCATCGTTAAAGCCGGGGACAACCGTTTTGCCGCAGCAATCGATAATTTTCGTAGTTCTCCCGGTTAATCTATCCAGTTCCGTATTACTGCCGACAAAAAATATAGAGTCGTCAGAGATAGCCGCCAGTTCGGCGCGCGGGCGGGCGGCATCCATGGTGATAACGTTAGCGTTTTTCAGGATGATATCGGTAGGCATTGTATTAAGACCTGCGACAATATAAACTATTAGTTAGTATACTACGGAAACATCACATGCCAAAAGGAGAGCGCCATGGACGCGGAGTTACTCGCCAAAAAGCTGGAGACTTGGATTAAAGACAAGGTGCTGGCGGCGGGCTGTAAAGGGACGGTCATGGGGATGAGCGGGGGTGTCGATTCCTCCGTGACAGCGGTATTGTGTATCAGGGCTTTCCCCAAGAGTACATTGGGGCTGATAATGCCCTGCCATAGCATCGACCAGGATAAAAAACACGCGGAAACCGGTGCAAAAAAGTTCTCCATCCCGACAAAAACGGTGGCGCTGGACAGTATCTATGACGCATATTTAAAAATACTGCCGGACTTTAAGCCGGATAAATCTTTAACACAACTGGCGCAGGCAAACCTTAAAGCCCGGCTGAGAATGATAACGCTTTATTACAACGCCAACCAGCTGAAATACCTGGTAGTAGGCTCCGGCAACCGCAGCGAAATGACCGTAGGCTATTTTACCAAGCACGGCGATAGCGGCGTGGACATCCTTCCGCTGGGCAACCTGGTGAAAAAAGAGGTGAGGGAACTGGCACGGTTTTTACAAATCCCGCAGGAAATCATCGTTAAAGCGCCGTCGGCGGGGCTATGGGAAGGGCAAACGG
>CAYGVP010000139.1:0-4337 GCA_964353385.1 uncultured Dehalococcoidaceae bacterium | reverse complement strand
CTGAAGAGATTTATGTAAGTCAAAGAACTAAGGAGCCTATCACTCACAGTTTTGTGGCTGGCGGCTTCATCAACTGGAAGGACGAATAAAAAATGAAGTATCAAAAGGCAATGAAGAAGAAGCTAAGCAGGATTGCTGCAGCAGTCCAGCGTGAGGTTGAGATTGGTAAGTGTGACCAAGAAGATATTGAGCACATCGCAAGGCATATCTTGATGACAGTCACGCCATATAGCGATCAAGTTGAAGAGATTAGTCTCAAGGAAAAGCTACAACTCCGTTGGGCAGAATTAGGATTGGTAGATGATAAGCCTGAAGTAATGACACCATCACAAATTAATGCCGAAATCGAGATGCAGATTCTTCGCATGAAAGAAGATCCATTCTAATGGCAAAGAGGCATCAGCAATACGAATACCGCAATTACAGAGACATCTCTGCAATCACAGGTGTTTCAGTTCCTGCTGAGTGGCAAAGAACAAGATCTGTCTATCGGGCGTTGGCAAAAAGAATAGTTAAAGAGTTAGAGCCTGAATGGAATGACGAACAAATCAAGGCAGGGGCAGAGAGATTTGCCTACACAGAATGGTTTGAAGATCTAATAAGGCAGGCATACGAAGAGAGTAGACAATGAGTTGTAAGCACAGTCCACTACCACACCATCTCTATGTCAATGTGCTTAACTCTTTCCTTGGCCCCAACATGCCACATGGCACAACTCGTGGCATCTGGCACGGTGTCTATTGCCGAGTAGGACAAGCAATGCAGTGTCACGTTTTGCTAGAGAGTGGAGCACATTGGAGTGGATTACCTCTTCATGCGATATCAGCAACTGAAGACTGGAGCCAACCTCTCAGTGCTTTGCAACCTTGGGGAGGAATGGGAGAAGAAATGACAGCATTTACACTTCCTTACCTGGAAGGGCTGACAGTCGTAGGTAGAGAGATTGGTCAAGGTAGACACACAGGAATACTGATTGACTGGACAGACGGATTTAGTCGTTATCCTCAGGAACACAAGCCCCTATCCTTAATAGAGACTAAGAGCGGTCAATACGCACTGCTACCAAATAATTACTACACAATTGAAGATAAACATTTCACAGATGTCGAAGCTGCAAAGAACAGAGTTCACTACAGGCGCGGTGAGAAGACATACTGGGAGGGAGAATGATGAATGCAAGACATTCAAGTAGGTGACCTAGTATCTTTCAAAGGATCAAATGGTTACATGTCAGATGAAGAACCTGATGTTGTTGGTTTAGTTACAGAAACAAAGCTTGCAGTTCAGGTTTATAGATCTTCATATGACGAAGATGATGAAGGCAAATTTTTATGGTTAGGTGGCGATGACGTTGTTCACACACACCATGTTATGTGCAAAATTCTTTGGTCACATGGGCATGAGTGGATTCAAACAGCAAAATTATTAAAAGTGGAGTGAGTTATGGCACATATCGAGACTGATGAGCTTGGTAACAGATTTTATGTGACAAAAAATTACAGAAGAAATATAACTGGAAATTACGTGCTTGGCGATAGAGACAAAGTGACACATGATATTACATATGAACAGACAAAATCATTGACTGATCTACTTGGTTGTCATCCACTTGAAGCAGTTAAAGATGCTTTGATTAATGTCCTCGGAAAGGATGCTCAAGAAGTAAAAGATAATGTAGTTGATAAGCCACCTCTATTGAATAAACTCACAAGCGATTGGTATCAGGACAGAGATGTTGAAAAACTCTACTCTCACAAAGACTATATCTACGATACAGTTCACTGCGCATTCCACAACACTATTCACTTCAATAGATTTGGATCCGTTGACACAGCATGCATCATGGACAGAGTTCTCAGGCAAATCCATTTTTGTGGAGATTGGAATAAGAACATCCAAATTCTAGATATGGGACCTGGAATTGGCATTCAAACTCTAGTCATGGCACAACATCTTCCCAATGCTCAGATCGTTATATGCGAGAAGAATGTAGATTCATTGGCAGTCTTTAATGACCTCTATAAAAAGAGCGGATTACAAAACATTACTGTTATCAACTCTTTAGATGAAATTAAAGATAGGAATTTTGACTACATCATATGCCTAGAATTTATTGAACACATCCCCTCAGCAACTGAATGGGGAGTTGGTCATCCTTCAATTATCATTGATGCACTATCACCTCTCAGCAAGAAGGGCGGAAAGTTATTTTACTCATCAATGTGGTCATCTGAGTGGCGAGGTAATCTAACACTTGGTCATTTCAAGACATATCAATATGACGAAGGCAAACTTACATTTCCAGATGACACAAAGCGACCAATAGGTTTTAATAAGATGATGAAGAATGACATGCGTAATCGTGGTTGGGAGAAGGATGAAAGAGCTGACTGGATTGGCGCAGGACAAAGAGTCAACTATTATATTCGACAGTATTGAATAAAACGGCTATAATGTGATATGTATTCAAAGGAGTGCACTCATGTCTGAACACGCACAAAGTTCCGCTGCGGAAAATAATCGATTTAAGAGAGTTCGCAAGGCAATTAAAGATCGCAACATAGCGGAAGTGAGTTGGAATCTATTGGAAATCTGCATTGACGATCTTGAGCAACATGGTGAGATTAAACTATTAGGCAAGACAGGCCTGATGGAGATGGTGCGTATTATCTCAGTTCAGAAGAATGAAGACAACCAGGTTCAGAAGCTTGAGAAGGTAAGCGAGCTGAGAGAATGGTTAAGGAAAGCGGGATGAGCTCAGTCTATAGCATCATTATCGCGGATCCGCCTTGGCCATACACATCAGATCGTATGGTGCTGCAAGGTGGGACAGTTGCTGAGGGCGCATCGGATCATTACAACACGATGTCGATGGCCGACCTGTGTGCTCTCCCCATCAACCATGTCCGCCCCCGGGACGGGCTGCTCTACCTATGGACAACTGGGCCGAAGATGGCCGAAGCGTTAGAGCTGATGCGAGCCTGGGGCTACAAGTATTCAACGATCGCCTATGTGTGGGACAAGGGACACTCTAATCCGGGATACTACACCTGCTCAGTCACTGAATTTGTGCTGGTTGGAAAACGTGGAAAGGCACCTCGCCGACTGCTGACAAACGAGCGCCAACTGATATCAGAGCGCAGACGCAGACACTCGCAGAAACCTGAGGCAGTGCAAGACAGCATCGACAGAATGTGGGAAGACGTGCCTCGACTTGAGCTCTTCGCCCGACGTGATCGACCGGGATGGACGTGTGTCGGAAACGAATGCCCAAGCACAGAGGGCATCGACATTGCCGATTGGCTGAGGAAGGCGGGATGAAGTTTATGAAGCGCGGTAGCCAGAAATCAGACATCGTAATGACGCCCTCTGCTCTGGCTCAGCGCATTATCAGTCATCTGGCGCCATCCGGTCGTGTCCTCGATCCATGCCGTGGAGAGGGCGCATTCGACTGTCCCTCAGTTACAGATTGGTGTGAGATTGCGGAAGGACGTGACTTCCTCCAATGCAATGAGAGCTGGGATTGGATCATCTCTAATCCGCCGTGGTCAGCGTTCAATCTCTTCAATCGCCATGCCTTAGCGCACAGTGACAATGTTGTGTGGCTCTATCACCTTCCAGGACTACTGACCTCCCGACGACTGCGAGATGGTGACAAGCATCACCACCTCCGTGAGATCATCATCATCGACGCGCCTCCCAATCCCTGGCCTCAGAACGGCTTCCAGGTCGCTGCTGTGTGGTGGTCAAAGACGCCTGGGCCGACAGTCTGGACTGACTGGCGCGTATGAACATCAAGGACGTCATCGCAGATCCCGTTCTGTTCTGCTCGCGGCTCACCATCGTGGACAAGCGAGGACGACCTGTCAAGCTGAAGCTGCGCTCGGAGCAGATCCAGATCATTGAGGCGATGGCAGCTGGGGACGACACGCTGATCTGCAAGGCGCGTCAGATCGGCAGCACCACAGCGGTGGCGGCCTACTTCTTCTGGCGGTGGTTCACAGCGCCCGACGCGCAGACCTATGTCTCCCTCAGCCACAAGCTGGCGTCAGCGAAGCACATCCTCGACATTCAGCGCAGATTTTACAACTCCCTGCCGCGTGCACTGCACCGTCCCCTCAGCACTGACAACACGACCACCATGACGCTGGCTGACACGGGCGCCACGCTGATGGCCCACTCAGCTGAGGGCAAGGGCGGACTGCGCTCCTTCACGGCCACTGGCCTCCACATCTCAGAGTTCGCGTTCACGCCCAACGCTGACGAGCTGAAGGCCACAGCGATCGCAGCCCTCAACGGCGGCCAGCTCTGCATCGAGAGCACGGCCAACCACTGGG
>CAYGVP010000138.1:0-4347 GCA_964353385.1 uncultured Dehalococcoidaceae bacterium | reverse complement strand
AACGTAGCCACCTGCCTTAAGTCCTGCTACTCGGTGGCCGACGCCGTTTTCCTGGTCGATAACCAGAGATACGTCAGAAAAGATTCCTCTCTCCAGGCCAACCTTACCAAGATTAACGCCATGATTGCCGACCCGTTTTATAATCTCCTCTGCGCCGGCGAAGAGAAAAAATCCAAATACATCGGCGCCAAGCTGCTGGACGCCGGCGATATTATCCAGACTGTAGTAGGCTGGACCGTTATCGGCTACGGCAAGACCACCGCGCCGCTATTCAAATTACCTGAGTTGAGGAGCGATTTCCGCAAGAAGGGCGCCGAAATTCAGAAAGGCATCCAGGCGATGGATGAAGCTATCAGTGAACTATCGCTGAAATGCAATCCCGCCGATTCGCGGCGAGCCTTGTACCTGGTCTCCGGACCCGCCAAGGAAATGAACATGGACATGGTCAAGGAAATCGGCGACTACATGAGAGATATAGCGCCAGAAGCCATCATTCGGAACGGCGATTATCCGCGGGAAAGAGGCGTGGTGGATGTCACCGTATTGCTTTCCGAGCTTAGCGAAGTTGAGAAGGTGAGAGACTACTATATCCGCTCCACCGACCTTATCCCCGAGTTCAAGAAGCGGCAGGAAGAGACCGAGGACAAGCTTAAGGCGCTGGAGGATGTTTCCAAGGATATTCCTTCGCTATTATAGAGTTAATACCGATGAGTTAAGTTAAGGGGGGTATTAAAGCCCCCCTTTTCTTTTCCCTACCTTAAACTATAAACTCAAAACAAAAACTCCTTAAAATTTACTTGGGTAATACCACTTTTTGGGGTATAATAGAGCCGTAATGGCTTCTCAAGTATACTATCGCAAGTGGCGGCCGCAGCTTCTTTCGGAAGTAGTTGGGCAGGAGCATGTTACCAAGACATTACTAAACGCCCTGGCTAACGAGCGCGTCTCACACGCCTACCTTTTTTGCGGGCCCCGCGGCACCGGTAAGACCAGCACTGCCCGCGCTCTGGCCAAGGCAATTAACTGCCTGACCAGCGGCAAGGGCGAACCCTGCAACACCTGCGAAATGTGCTGGGCGATTACCGAAGGCAGGGCTCTCGATGTTATCGAGGTAGATGCCGCCAGCAATACCGGCGTCGACGATATTCGCAATCTGCGCGAAAAGGTAAATTACGCCCCCAACCAGGCACGGAAAAAGGTCTACATCATCGACGAAGTCCACATGTTGAGCACCAGCGCCTCCAATGCCCTGCTCAAAACGCTGGAGGAGCCGCCGCCGCATGCCATCTTTATCCTGGCGACCACCGAAGTACAGAAACTATTGCCGACCATCCTCTCGCGCTGCCAGCACTTCGACTTCCACCGCCACACGCAGGCGAATACCGTAGCCGAATTATCGAGAGTCTGCAAAGGCGAAGGTATAAACGCCGAACCGGAAGCGTTAAAGCTCCTTGCCAGAGCGGCAACAGGCAGCATGCGCGACGCCCTCAACCTTTTACAGCAGCTGGTCACCTTCTACGGTAATGATGTTAAGCTCCAGCATGCGCAGGCGATGCTCGGTATTTCCGGCGACCAGCGCTCCAGGGAGCTGGTCAAGCACATCATGAATAAAGACACCACCGCCGGAATTATCACCCTGAATAATGTCAATAGCGACGGGCTGGACCTGCGGCAGTTCCATCGAGAAGTCGTGGAGTATTTAAGGCTGCTGCTACTGGTCAAGACCGGCTCCAGCGAGTCGCTAGAGATTAGCGCCGAAGACATTAAAGAGCTTAAAGAGCTGGCAAATAAAGCTTCACTTCCTCAAATATTGAAAGCCATCAAACGCTTTGGGCAGCTTGAACTAAACCTGGACAATTATTCTACGTTGCCGATGGAACTGGCGATAGTCGATGCTACCCTACCAGACACGGAAGTTAAAGCAGAGCCCGCCCGCAGGGTTGAGCCCGAACCGATATTTAGAAAAATAGTGCCAACTAAAGTTGCCTCACCACCCATTGAACAGAAACCGGCAAAGTCGGAGCAAAAAAAGACCCCTAATCTCGAAACACCGGCAGCGGGGCATCCTGCGGTTGCGGAAAAACCCATTATCCAGAAGCCGGAAAGCGGGGAAGTAAATCCGCTTGCTACCGGCAGCGCTATCGAGCAACTGCAGGGGCAGTGGAGTAAAATGATTAACGAGGCGCCGGAAGGCCTGGGCAAGACCCCGGCCGCCGCCTTGCTGCGCAGCGCCCGACCAAGAGAAATAGAGGCTGATACCTTAACGATTTCTTTCAAATACCCAATTTACAAGACCAATTTGGAAAAATTAGACAATCTAAAAACCGCCGAAAAAATCGTCAGCAGCTTCATGGGGCGTCCCTGTAAGGTACGCTGCGTTTACGAACATGAAAATAATCACCTGGTAAAAGCGGCTCTAAAGATGGGCGCCCGGGTTATCGATGGAGAAGAAAAATGAATAAAAACATGTTGCAGCAGGCTCAAAGACTTCAGGCTATGTTTTTAAAGGCGCAGGAAGAACTAGCCATCCTTACTGTAGAAGGGAGCGCCGGCGGCGGGGCGGTAAAAGTGGTTATGAACGGTCAGGGTCAGATACAGTCGGTAAAAATAGCGCCGGAGGTAATCAATCCTCAAGAGATAGAAATGCTCGAGGACCTGGTGCTTGCCGCGGTTAAAGACGCCGCCGCTAAAGCCAAGGAGGCCTCGGATAAAAAGCTGGGCGCGCTCACGGGGGGAATAAAAATACCGGGACTAACCTAAAAGGAGCATCATTGTTTAAGCAAGAGCCAGTTCCCGCTAATGATGCCATCGGCAGGCTAGTACAGGAGTTCAGCAAGCTGCCGGGCATCGGGCCTAAGAGTGCCCAGCGCATTACCTTTCACCTCCTCCGCTCGCCGGAAGAAAAGGCAAAAGCCCTGGCCGAGGCGCTGGTTTCGCTTAAGAAGCGGGTCAACCTCTGCTCCATCTGCTGCAACGTCACTGAAAGCGACCCCTGCCCTATCTGCAGCAACAGTCGCCGCGATACTTCGCAGGTCTGTATTGTGGAGCAGCCGCAGGATATCCTAGCTCTAGAGCATACGGGGGTCTATAAAGGGCTTTATCACGTCCTCCACGGCGCTATTTCCCCCACCGAGGGCATCGGCGCCGATGACATTCGCACCAGAGAACTGCTCGCCCGACTTGATAACAACACGGTTAAAGAGGTCATTCTCGCTACCAACACCAACACGGAAGGCGAGCAGACCGCCATGTACCTTAGTCGCCTTATCACCCCCCTCAGCATTAAAGTTACCCGCCTCGCCCGCGGCTTGCCTTTTGGGACAGAGCTTGAGTACGCCGACGATGTTACCCTCACAAGGGCTTTAGAGGGACGGCAGGAGTATTAAGAGGGGAAAAGGGTGAGGTAGATAACCTGTCATATCAGACCCGCGCGGATATCAATAATTCAATACCACTCCAGCTTTAAGGAGAAAACAATATGCAAGATTCAACACAGGACCAGAAAGATAAAATCATTAAAGCCCTGACGGAACGGGGGGCGAGTCTCCCCTGTCCCCGGTGCGGCAATGATGCCTTTACCCTGCTGGACGGCTACTTTAATCAAATCATCCAGGAAACTCCCAGAGGCATTGTCCTCGGCGGCCGTACCATTCCATCCGTCGCCGTCGCCTGCAAACGCTGCGGCTACATCGCTCAACACGCTCTGGGCGTTCTGGGGCTCCTTCCCAAAGAGGAAGACAAAACTATCGAGGAGGTAAAGAAATGAGTATCGAAAAAACGCCTCCTCAAGAATCACGCATATCCGTCGGTTCGACCAAAGACCTGGAAACCATCTCCGAACTCTACCTGACAAGCCTGCCGCAGGATGTTATCACCACGACCGAAGATAAAGTGCGCCTGACTCTTTCAGACTATTTGAAGAAGATGGAGAAGAAAAGGGGCTGGCTGACGCCCATGGGCTTGTTGATATCCTTCACTTTGACATTAATGATGTCCGGCTTTAAAGATTGGGGGCTTTCCGCCGATACCTGGAAAGCTATTTTCATTATCGGTGATGCTGTCTTCTTCATTTGGCTGGTTTACGCCGTTATCCAGTCCTTTCGCTCGGTAAAGCTGGACGATGTTATTGCCGAACTTAAAAAGCACTCCGACTCGATGATTAAGTTCGTGAAAAGATAGTTTCCATGCCAGACCCGCACGAATATCAGACGGAAGCCATCGTCATTAAAAAGACGAAGCTGGGCGAGGCGGACAGCATTCTAACCTTCTTTACCCCCCGCCTCGGTAAGATACAGGGCTTTGCTAAAAGCCTGCGCAAACCCAAGAGTAAAATGGCGGGGCACCTGG
>CAYGVP010000137.1:0-4359 GCA_964353385.1 uncultured Dehalococcoidaceae bacterium | reverse complement strand
TTTCTTACGAGACCGACATAGATTTAGGTACAATTTCAACAAGAAAACCAGACAACACCTTTACACTAACCACAATTACTGCTGCACCTAATGAATGGGCATATACACAAATTACTTCAGGTACATTGGCTGGTCATTGCATAGCAGCATTTTACAATTGTTCGAAGATATTCATCTATAACTTCGATAGGAGAAGCAACTTCACTGATTGTGGTGAATATCTTTACAATGATCAATTAGCTCCAGGAAATACAATCATCTTAAAAGTAGACGCATGGATTCCACGTGGTATTCCAGCAGGTAACTTGACCAGAGCAACTCTAACAGTAGAAGCAACTTAATCATTTCTTTTCTAACTTGGATAATTTTTCTTCTATACTTTTCTTCATTCTTTCATAGGAAATGCCGGTTATTATTCCTTGTTGCTTTTCTTTTTCAATTATCTTTAACATCCTTGTTAGTTTTTCTTTTTCAGTTTCTATTTCTTCTTTACTAACCTTCTTGTGTTTAACAGCTTCTACAAGTTTCCCTAGCGGAATTATATAAGGCCTTATTTTAGATAATTTCTTCTGCTTCCATAGAATTGCTATTGAAATCATTGCTGCAATTATGAATACAAATACAATAATAATTATTACAAGAGTGATATCGAACTCTTTTCCTACTATCTCTAAACTACCCAACAACTCTTTCGCCCTTCTTATAAGCTTAGGGACGCTAGAAACCTTGTCTAAAGCATCTTCTGTTTTGTTATCTTCTAGGTCTTGTTCAGCACCTTCTAATTTTGTCTTTGCCTCGTTGTAAATATCCATAACAACTGAGACATCCTTACCTTCCCTTTCAGCAATCTTTATGTCTATGCTCAAATCCTGGAGGTCTTCTTTCAACTTCTTAATATCACTTCTCAAAAGCTCTTCTAAAGTCTGATATATCTTTATTGTTATCGATTTCTGGTCACTGACTACTCCAGAAGTTGCAATCAAATTCGCTTTATAGTCGCCAACCTTGGCGTTTGAAGGTATGTGATACTCTATTAAAAATATTGAAGAATTTTCTGGTTTTAGCTTATCATACCTCTCAGGTACTATCTTGAACCAATCAAGAGGTATACCTAAAATGAAAAGACTTACATTCTCCAAGTCAATTATTCCAGTGTTCTTAACCGTAGCACTTTCTATCTTAGTTAAATTTCTAGCCAGACTTATGTTGCTATTGTATGTAGTTATCAAGAGGTTTGCAGCTATTTTTTCAGTTGGTTGCGGAATTATAAATTCTCCTGAAAATGGAGATGGGTAAACATAAATAGTTTGAGGAGCAGGCGGAGTTACATTTGGAGGAGCGGGTGTTGTTTTTGTTGTTACTAAGAAGGTTACAGAATTAACAACTGGTTGTTGAAGACTATCATAATTTACTCTAACATTTAAAGTATAAGTTCCTAATGGCTGATCTGCATAAATATAAGCATTTCTTGTAAAACTTTGATTGGTTAATGCTGGAGTTAGAACGGCTTGACCAAGATTTGAATAATAAGTCGTATCTTGAGATGATACCCAATAGTCAACATAAACATCTTGTGTAACTTCTCCTTTATTTTCAATATTTATTGCAAAATCTAAGTTATCGCCCTGAGGAACTTCATTTTCAAATAAAGTAATCCAAACATCGTATGGTCCCCCATGAGCGACTCTAAATGCTTTAAGCTTCATTGTCTGAAACTCGTTTTGACTTACATTTAGCACTGCTAAATACATACCACTTGGGGCAACCTCAGATAGGGTACGTTGATAGGTATAATAACCTACAGCCACCTTTGTCATTTGAGGCATGTTAGCATTAAAGTAAGGAATGCCATCCGGGTCATAAACAGTTAGATTCATTGATGTAGGATCTACAGGTCTACCCTCTCCGTTGTAGACTAGAATACCAACTTTCAAAGAATTGTTAGGGTACCAAACAACTGCTGTTTCAATATCAGCGAATAATCCTGTAACTGTTATAGTTCTGGACTGTACTTGGAAAGTGCTATTTTTCTGTATGGTTATAGTCTTGTTTACAATAGAGTCGTAGTAGTTTGTGTTTGAAATCAATGTATAATTTCCAGTTAAAACATCTGAAGCTAATATGAAGCTAGGCGGAGGCGAAATAGTACCTTCTGAGTTGGTTGTCTGCTCATTATAATAAGAAATGTTGTTTGTTGGGTTTATTATCATGAATGTTACATTTACTCCGCTTATACCAAATCCACTTACGTTCCTAACTATATAATAAATAGAACCAGTATCACCTTGCAAGTATTTGTCGCTTAAGGTCATTGAAGTTATTAACAACTTTGTATAAATCGAGAAATTCTGTGTCAAGTTTCCAATATTTCCTATATTATCGTTTGCTGTTATTGTTACATTATAAAAACCTCTTATAGAGGTGTTTCCAAAACTATCTGGGTATTTAAAATACCATTGTGAGAAGTTTCCACTTTGGTTAACTAAGGTCATGTTGGTTTGATTCGTTATTCCATCAGGTCTAGTGAAACTAACATTAACCCAAGATATATTAGTGCTCGATTGATCTGTTATATTAGCAAAAATCTCTACTGAATTATTTTGTTCGGTTGAATTTGGAATGATATCGAAACTTATAAACGGAGGTAAGTAAGGAAGTAGTGTCACGTTTAAAGTCATATTATCAGGGTTAGAACCACCTTGAACAGCATCAACAGTAAATATAGAAATGTAAGGTGCCTGAGTTACGTTAGTTACGTTATAAGTTACATTGAAAGTGTAGTTTAAGGCAGCATTTACATTAAAACTTGTTACATTAACTTTTGTATGAGTTCCGTATTCAGGAGATATTGTAAAGTTTATTATGTCGTTTCCAAGATTTCTTACTTTAACTTCGCAAACAGTACCCTCATCTGGATATTCACTCTTTTGACAGAAAGTTGGGCTCATTGTCCATGTTCTGTTAGAGGGAATTGTTACAAAGATTGTTAAATTCTTATAGTTATCATTTTTAGCAGATACATTAATAGTCCCATTATAAGTTCCAGCAAGAAAGCCCAGAGGGACTGTAACGTTAACATTTACTGTTTGGTTTGAATTAACATTAAGGATAGATATATTCACAGGATTAAAAACAAGAGAAAAGTTTTGACATACTGCACCTTGATAACAATTAAATGAAATATTTTGTAAAGGACCATTCCCTATAGATAAGACAGTAAAGTTGCCTATATGCTGCGTGGTTCCATCTGGAACATTTCCAGAAACATTCGTTTCGCTGACATTTATCAAAGGATTAGAAGCAACTGTTACGCTTATAGAAGTTATATTCGTTCCTAAAGAATTATCATTGTTCGTCCAATTAGTAGAAATATTAATTATATAGTTTCCAGCCAGGGTTCCGTTAGGGATTGTTATTTTGAAGTCTTTAGAGCAAATGCTGTTTCTAACCAAGTTACCACAATCTTCAAAACTTGAGTTTGAAGTCCAATTAGAAGGGATGGTTAGACTTATGTTAGAAAATCTAGCGCTTCCATTTCTTGTGTTAGTTGCATTAGCTATAAACTCGAAACTTTCATTATTAAGCTGTGTTATGTTATAAGCGGTGTAATTTGATATGCTAGTTGTTATACTAATATTTGTTTTTGCGGGGATTGTAACTTGTAAGGTGAAGTTATCGTAGTTGTCATTTTGTGCAGAAACATTAATCGTACCGTTGTAAGTTCCGTTAGTATAGTTCAATGGTACGCTTACATTTATTGAAATGTTTTGTTTTGAACCTGTGGATAGACTTGTAATATTTTGTGGATTAAAAGTTACGACAAAATCATTACAAACAACTCCGGAATAACAAGAGAATGTTATATTTGTTAATTGGTCATTCCCTATAGAAGTCACAGTGAAATTTCCTACATGATTCCAAGCGCCATCTCCAACCTCGCTAGATATCAAGGTTTCTTCAACATCAACAATCGGATTGGACTCTACAGTTACGTTTATCTCTGTCTTGTTAGAAAATAACGTATCATCAGGATTTCTCCAATAGACAGTGACGTTAATATAATAATTTCCAGGAGAAGTCCCATTCGGAACTGTTATGTTAAAGAATTTAATACAATAGTTAAGTTTATCAATATTTCCACATTCTTTTAGATTTTGGTCCGAGTTCCATCCGCTCAAGAGCTCTAAGCTTATATTAGATGCGTAAGCAGTACCGTTTCCAACATTTGTTGCATTAGCTGTCAATGAAAAGGTATTATTTTGATAGAATGTTATGTTCGGAACAATTGGGTTTTGAGGTAAAGCTGTGATACTAATATTTGTTTTTGCAGCTTCGACAGAAAAGTTATCACTATGATTA
>CAYGVP010000136.1:0-4370 GCA_964353385.1 uncultured Dehalococcoidaceae bacterium | reverse complement strand
AGATGGTTAATGAGAATATCAATCCATCCCCGGATGAAAGCCATCGGATAGCCACTACTGACGACATCGAGGTATCTACCTATCTCGAAATCGCCAAGGAAATAGGCGGCGAGCAGCCAGTGACGGCTCCGGAGGCAATCCCGGGCGCCGAGCGTGAAGCCATCATCGTCCTGGACTTCGGGTCGCAGTATAACCTGCTTATTGCCCGCCGCATACGCGAAGCCCAGGTCTACTGCGAATTGATGCCCCATGATACACCGTGGGAAAAGATAGCGCCGCTTAATCCCAGGGGATTCATCCTCTCCGGCGGTCCGTCTAGCGTCTATGAAACAAATGCGCCGCTTGCACCCGCCTATGTCTATGAAAGCCGCCTGCCGGTACTGGGTATCTGCTATGGCATGCAGGTTATTACCAAACAGCTCGGGGGAGAGGTAACGCCGGGCACCAAGCGCGAATACGGACATGCCGTAATGCACTTAAGCCAGATAGATTCCCCCCTGTTTTCGGGACTGCCCGAATCGACAACGGTCTGGATGAGCCATGGCGATAAAATCGAGCATATGCCGCAGGGCTTTACCGCGCTTGCCTATACAGAGAATTCACCCTATGCCGTTATTGGTAACAAAAACAATATCTACGGACTGCAGTTCCACCCGGAGGTAGCCCACACGCCGGAAGGCAGGACTATCCTGAAAAACTTCGTTTATAAGGTATGCGGCTGTAAAGGCAACTGGACGATAGGCAGCTTCGTCAATGAAAGCATCGAGAGCATCAAAGAACAGGTGGTCGACGGCAAGGTTATCAGCGCCCTATCGGGAGGGGTTGACTCATCGGTAGTGGCGACGCTTATCCATAGAGCCATCGGCGACCAGCTTACGTGCATTTTCGTGAATAACGGGCTGCTGCGCCGCGAGGAAGCGGAGCGCACCCTCAAGGTCTTTAAAAATAACCTGGGCATGAGCATTATTTACGTCGATGCTACGGAGAGATTTCTCAATCGACTCAAGGGCGTGACCGACCCGGAGGGAAAGCGCAAGATAATCGGCGAGGAATTTATCAGGGTCTTCGAGGAAGAAGCCGATAAAATAGGAAAAGTGGACTTTTTAGCACAGGGCACGCTTTACCCGGACGTTATCGAAAGCGTATCCTCCTTCAGCAACGTGTCTGCTAAAATAAAGTCGCACCACAACGTCGGTGGTCTGCCCGCCCGCATGACCTTAAAGCTGCTGGAACCTTTGCGCTACCTCTTCAAGGATGAGGTAAGACTGGTAGGAAAAGAGCTGGGACTGCCGGAAGAGATGGTGTGGCGGCAGCCCTTCCCGGGCCCCGGTTTAGCAATAAGGTGTATCGGTGAGGTGACGAAAGAGAAGCTGGAGATACTGCGCAGCGCCGATTTTATTTTGATGAACGAGATAAAGAAAGCCAAGCTGTACCGCCAGCTATGGCAGAGCTTCTGCGTCCTTACTGACGTTAGGAGCGTGGGGGTGATGGGGGACTTTAGAACCTATGGCTACCTGGCGGCCATCCGCGCCGTGACCAGCGAGGACGCGATGACGGCGGATTGGGCGCGGCTGCCTTATGATTTTCTGGCGCGTGTCTCCAACCGCATCGTTAACGAGGTTGAAGGCATCAACCGGGTGGTCTATGATATAACGTCTAAGCCTCCTTCTACGATAGAGTGGGAGTGAGGACAGTAAAGGAGGTAGAATAATGCGCAAAACCACATTTATTCTCGTGGCTTTACTCATCATCGCTTCTCTCATGCTCGGAGGGTGTAATTCAACACCTTCATCGACTACAACAACAGTAACTCAAACAACACCAGCAATAACTTCAACACCTACGCCTACGCCAACGCCGAGTCCGACACCAAGTCTTACAATAACAGCAAATCAAACACTGACACCAACCCCGACCGAAACGACTCCACCACCCGATACTGAAACGCCGACGGAAACGCCTACACCAACACCGACACCGGTTGTATCAGTTAAACTCACCGACACGCTCAATGACCTCTTCGATAAGAACGGGTACCCGACTACAAGCGAGTCTTTCTTCGATATTTTCACGGCGGAGGTCTATGCCGACGGTACAGACTATGTAGCAATAATTACGTTGAACGGCACATTGCCGACGCAAACACTTAATTCACAGCTAATGTACGAGTGGGATATTTATGTGGACGGCGACAGGAATTACGCCACCGGTGTCCCATGGAATATTGTTAGTAACGACCTCGGTGTCGAATATTTTGCCAGGCTGATTTTATTGGATAATATCTTTTTTAGCGAAGTGCGTAACCTGAATACGGACCATTCTGAAAGGATAGACAATATTATTACAAATAACGTCATAGAACTTCGCTGGCCTCAAAATTTCTACCCGACAACCTCATTCTATTTTGTCGTTGCGGCCAAGAAATATGGGGAGCGCGGACTGGGAAGCGCTTTCATGCTCGCAGACCATACCCCTGATACGGGGCACAGCCTGTTTCCTTAAAATGATTCTTAAAACACATTTCACTTTGAGGTGAGATAGATGAAAATCTTAGTGGTCGGGAGCGGGGCAAGGGAACATACACTAGCCTGGAAGCTGGCTCAAAGCCCTAAAGTAAAAGAGCTTTATGTGGCTCCCGGCAACGCCGGCATGGCTAAAATAGCGCATAACCTCGATATTAAAGCCGAGGATAATGAAGCCCTGCTCAAAGCGGCGAAAGACCTGCGTATCGACCTTACCGTTATCGGGCCGGAACAGCCGCTGGCAAAAGGCCTCGTCGACCTTTTCACTAAAAATGGGCTTGCTATCTTCGGGCCCACGCAAAAAGCCGCCGAAATAGAGTCGAGCAAGGTCTTTGCTAAAGACCTCATGCAAAAGCACGGTATTCCCTGTGCAAAAAGCGAAAGCTTCAACGACTTTGATAAAGCCAACATATACTTAGAAAAGCTGGCAGCTCCTATCGTTATTAAAGCGGACGGGCTGGCGGAGGGCAAAGGAGTTATTATCGCGGAGTCGGTTAAAGACGCGCAGCAAGCCCTGGAAAGCATGATGAAGTCTAAGGCTTTCGGGGCATCCGGCGAGCGTGTTGTCATCGAAGAATATCTTAATGGACGTGAGATGAGCTTCTTCGTGTTTACCGATGGAAAGGCAGTGGCGCCCACTGTGCCCGCGTGCGATTATAAACGCATCTTTGATGGCAATAAGGGGCCGAACACCGGCGGCATGGGCAGCTACAGTCCGCCCGAGTTTTATAATAATGTGCTGGGCGATATCATCATGAAGACTATTATGAAACCGGCGGTTCTGGCGATGGCAGACGAGGGGCGGCCTTATAAAGGAACTCTCTACGGCGGTCTGATGATTACCAATAAAGTGCCCAAGGTGATAGAATTTAATGCGCGTCTCGGCGACCCGGAGACGCAGGTAGTTTTGCCCCGCCTCAAGACCGACCTGCTGGAAATTATGCTGGCGGTAGTGGAAAACAGGCTGGACAAGATAAAAATCGAATTCAACAATAGTGCCTGCGCGGGAGTGGTGATGGCTTCGGGAGGATACCCGGGGAGCTATAAGACCGGCTTTGCCATCAGCGGGCTGGAGGACGTGGATAAAGATATCATGGTTTTTCATGCCAGGACGAAGGGGGGAAAAGGCGGCGAGGTACTGACGGGGGGAGGGCGGGTATTGACAGTAACGGCGATGGGCAAAGACATTGCCGAAGCACGGAAAAAGGTATATAAGAATATCACCAGAATTAAATTTGAAGGGTGCTATTACCGTAAGGATATAGCAGAGTTTAAGTAGCAAATAGAGCATGTATTGTCATTGCGAGGAAGTCCTTCCGCAGAAGGACGACGTGGCAATCTCAATGATATACTTAATCCAACGATAGAGATGGTTATAATGACAAAAAGCAGTAGAAAGTTAAAGGTTTTTAGTGTAAAGTTAATTGTCGGATGGAAAAGGGTGTAAAAGAATTAACAAGAATTTAATCACCAAAAACAAAATTAAAATAACCCTGAAAATGTAGCTGACTCACCATAAATCAATTAAAAACAATTAAAAACAATTCAGCTTCACTTTGAAGCTAAGACATTGAAAATAAAATATTTAAAATAATGAAAACAATTATTTAAACAGAGGTAAATATATGTCTCCTTTAGTTGGAGTGGTTATGGGCTCAAAATCTGACTCCGATGTAATGCAGGCGGCGCTGGATGTGTTGACCAGTCTCGGCATCGAGCACGAGGCGAACATCATATCGGCGCACCGCAATCCGGAGAAGGCAAAGAAATATGCGCAGTCTGCGCGTGAACGAGGCATCGAGGTGATTATAGCTGCGGCGGGCATGGCGGCCCATCTGCCCGGCGTGA
>CAYGVP010000135.1:0-4411 GCA_964353385.1 uncultured Dehalococcoidaceae bacterium | reverse complement strand
CCAGCCCCGCGGTGATAAGCCCGTCTACTGCAGCGATTGTTTCCGCAAGACCAGAACCGCTCAATAAATTAGTTAAATTCTGGTAAAAGACCGGGTCGGGCAACCGACCCGGTTCTGTTTTCTTCGCCACTTCGAGGTTTATATCCACACTGATAATATGATGACCCTCTTTAGCCAGCTTTAAATCTATTACCCTGATGTGTATTAGTAAAATCAATGAAATGTATTATATACTTTTGCGGATGATGAAAAAGGCGTTATGAAAATAGTCGCTGTTTGCGGTTCGCCGCGTAAAGGCAACTCCGAGTGGATGCTTGCTAAACTTTGTGATGAACTTACCCGGCGCGGCGCTAGGGTGGAAATGCTGTTCCTGCGTAAAATGGATGTGCGGATGTGTCACGGCTGCCTTACCTGTGAAAAAGGCGGGAAATTACGCAAGGGCGACTGCGTTATCAAGGACGATATGATGAGCGTTTACCCGAAGCTGATAGCGGCGGATGCCATTCTTCTGGCTACGCCGGGTTATATGGAAATGCTATCCGGGCTGCTTAAGAACTTCTTAGACCGCACCTGCGCTGTCTGGCCTCGACTTGAAGGCAAACGACTTGCCGGGCTGGCTGTCGCCGAAGAAGGCATTGGCCAGACAATACAGAACTTAAAAGGCTACGCTAAAATCTGTAAGATGAACTGGATAGGCAGTGTCGCCGTCCTCGCAAAAAACCCCACCGATGCCGCCCATGTCCCCGGACTTGAAAAGCGTTTAAAACGCCTGGCGAAAAAGATAATCTTTAATAAAACCTAGCTATTTTGTGTCAGCTGGCGCCTCTGGAATATCAACGGCTTGGACTATTCTTGAATCGTTACCAGCTTCTTCTTTTTGATGTTTTTATCTAGTGATTTTTGAAAAATCTCTTTCATTGAGAGGGACATGCTGTTGAGTTTGGCGGCATCTGTAAATTTTCTCTGTGCCGCAAGCTCTTCCTGCGCTGTGATGCGGATGACGCGGATATCGGCTAGGACTTTCTGTATTTCCTCGTTAGCCTGATGTATCATGTCTTCGATTTCCCGCTGTGTGGCTAGGCGGGTATGAAGGACAAGCTGATGGGCTTCGCTGCGTGCTCTTGTTGCCGTTTCCTGCTGATATTTTATAGCTTCCGCTTTCATTCGGCGGATTAACTCCAGTTCCTGTTGGGCGATAGCCCGTATACGATGCAAAGAGGTCGTGGTTTCACCGGCGCCCGTATTACTCTCGGATACTGGCCTTACTGATGGAGGCCGGGAGGTTAATGCCTTTTTCATCAGGATAGTGGCTTTTGGCAATGCTATCTTATCAGGATTTTTAACCGAGACCGGTTTGGACTTATATGGCTCGACACGTACTTTACTTTGTGATATTTTCATTTATTAACCCTTTTATGATAGTCAATCCCTTTTTTATATTACATCCTGATAGATGTCAATACGGAGATGGATATCACCTAATATTGCTGGGTGTAACCCCTTAACTTTTTCAAAGTTCCCTGTAGTTGCCGCAGGCGTTTTCCTGGTTATGTTAAAATAGAAGTGTCGCCTGTTCATGAATAAGGAGGTAGCACTTTGTCCTCTGCCGAATATCTGGGTTTTTTTGCCGGGTTTTTAACGACCTTTTCACTCGTCCCTCAAATCATACGTGTCTATAAGCTTAAAAGCGCCCGTGAAATAAGCCTTCTCTTCACTACCTCGATGCTGCTGGGGGTTATCGTCTGGCTGATTTACGGTATTGTCCTCGACCTCGGTTCAGTAAAAATATGGAATTCCGTCAACGTCGCTTTGAACGGCTGGCTTTTATTCGCCAAGTTGAAATACGGTCGAGTAAAAAACATCTAAAAAGGCTTTTATGCTCTTATATCGCCTTCTTTGCCATTGAAATAATAATATTTTCTTAAAAATTAGGTAGAAAACCATTGACCAAAGGATATAAATAGTTTACACTATGGGTATATTCCATCCCTTGGTAGTTATTATGAAAACGAATTGTAACATGGCCGTTTCTCGCCGGTGCCCCCAACTGCCCGGCATCTTTGACTATTCGGGGATGCTGCTTTATTAATCAATCGCCTTTCGGCACTTTCTTTTATTATTTTTTGTTTATAGAGGCACATATACTAAATGGGGTTGGGTGATATTCCTGTAAGCCTTTCTCAATAACGGTGAGGAAGCGGACGGAGGGACATATGGTTGAACAATTTATTAAACAGCGTGAGCAATTGGACGTTGAGCATAAGCATCTCACCGATGAATTGGCACAGCTGGAGACAAACAAGTCCACTGCCGAAGAACGGCGGGAGGGCAGTCCCTTCGGAAAGCGTGAGGAAGAAGCTACCGAAACTCTGGAACTGGAAAAACGGTTGGCGCTGGAAAACCGCATCCGCCAGGAAATGGCTGCCGTCGAGCATGCCATGGAAAAGATCGAGAAAGGCACCTACGGATTATGTGATAACTGCGGTAAGAAGATCGACCCCAATCGCCTGGAGGCGTTGCCGCAGGCAAGCCTTTGTCTAAACTGTAAAGCTTTGTTGGCGAAAAATGCACATGCCGCACCTCCACAGAGATAAATCGCGGGATATTATCTTTGGCAGTGTCGTCGTTTTCATCGTCGTTCTTGACCAGCTCACCAAGGCGCTAGTCAGGGCTAATCTTGCCGTTTGGCAGGTGTGGTTTGATGCCGGTATTTTTCAAATAATCCACGTTCAGAATACCGGTGCCGCTTTCGGCCTTTTTAAAGGTAATGCGCTGGCTCTAATTATTACTTCCGTTATCGGCATTATTGTCATCCTGATACTGGTCTTTCTCCTGCGCAGTCGCTGGCGTTTCCTTGAAAGCATGTGGGTGCAGGTCGCGATGGCCATGGTAATGGGCGGCACTATCGGCAATAATCTGATTGACCGTATCCGCATGGGGTATGTCACTGATTTTATTGACTTTAAAGTCTGGCCGGCATGGAATGTGGCTGATGCCTCGATAACCATCGGAGTTGTTATTATTGCTTACCGACTTATTTTCTATTCCGGCGTTGCCAAAAATAAAGCATGACTAAGGGGTATTCCTTTGTAGTTGATGTTTCCGGCCTTCGCCTCGATAAATTTCTCGGCGAAAGGTGCCCGGAGCTTTCCCGCACCCATGCCCGGCAGCTTATCGAAGACGGCTTCGTTACCGCCAATGGAAAAGCGGCTAAACCCAGTCTCAAGCTGAATCCCGGCGACAAAATAATTGTTCTAATTCCCCCCGCCCCGCCCAGCCATATAGAGGCGGAAAATATCCCGCTTAAGATTGTCTATGAAGATTCTGATATTCTCGTGGTAGATAAGCCGGCCGGTCTCGTGGTGCATCCTGCCCCCGGCCACCCCTCCCACACCCTCGTTAATGCTGTCTTGAATTATCTGCCCGCGCTGGCACAAGACGCCGATTCTCTACGCCCCGGCATCGTCCACCGACTTGATAAAGATACCTCCGGACTTATTCTGGTGGCTAAAAACCGCGTGGCGCAGGCAAACCTCTCGGACCAGTTTAAAAACCGCGTCGTTAAAAAGTCTTATCTTACGCTGGTAAATGGGAAACTCACGCCGGAGAAAGGCATCATCGAAGCCGCCATCGGCCGCGACCGCCGCCACCGCCAGCGTATGGCCGTTGTTTCTAATGGCAGGGAAGCCCGCACGGAATACCGCGTCATCAAATATTACGGCAACTATACTTTACTGGAAATCAAGCCGGAGACCGGACGCACCCACCAGATAAGAGTCCATCTGTCTGCCATCGGCTTCCCCGTCGTCGGCGATGCCACCTACGGCTTAAAATCCCCCCGCTTCCCCCGCCAGTTTCTCCATGCTAGCAGGATAGGTTTCCATCTTCCCTCAACTGGCTCTTACGTTGAATTCGAATCACCGCTGCCGCCGGATTTAGAACAAGTATTAAAAGAAATAACCTAAGTTGATCTTGAAACACTAAGTTTTGCACATTAACTTATGGTTTTGACTTTTAACTTTTGAGTTTTGACCTTTACTTATACAACCACTTCCTGAACACATAGCGGCTCAAAAACGGCATCACTATCCACATACTATTATCAAACGGGGCGTCGAAGAGGGGTGCAGCCCCCTCTTAAAACAAAAACCCCCTCTCTGCTTATGGAGAGGGGGTGGGGTGGAAAACTAACTACTAATTACTAACTACTCATCTCTACTTATACAACCACTTTCTAAAAACGTACCGACTCAAAAACGGCATCACAAACCAGGTTAATAAGCTCACCAGCAAGCCAGCCACTATAATGGTTTCCACATACAAATTAAGATTTACGGCTAAATGCAATAAAGGAATGATGATTATTGAAAGAATATATACCGCGGGAAAAGTAACGGCGGCCATTTTCCAG
>CAYGVP010000134.1:0-4436 GCA_964353385.1 uncultured Dehalococcoidaceae bacterium | reverse complement strand
AGTAAAAAAATGAAAAAGAAATTAATATTCGGAGGAATGGTAATACTCGCCCTGGTGTTGACCACCGGCACATTTGCCTATACCTATACTTTTAATTCGGCAACACTGGGAAGCTATATGGCTGAAGGTCCCTTCGCTACCTACGAACCATCAGTCCCGCAACCAAACTGGGATAGCATCCTGCCCGAGGGCGAGTTTGGCTCCGAGATACTTGTTCCTGTAGCCGCCGGCGATGATACCGAACTCTCCTCCCAGTTCCCCGCCTCCGGCGAACACTGGGATAAAGTTGATGAACAGCCCGCCGATGACCTCGGTACCTATGTTTCGACCGCAGGTTCTGGTGACTGGCAAAGAGACCTCTATGAGCTTGGCAATTTCTCCGGTGCCAGCGGCTCTGAAGTTATTACTAATGTTGTTGTTTATTTCCGCTTCGCCTCTGGTGATGCTTATAACGTCAGGGCTATGGCTGCCCTTAAGACCAACGACCAGGTATATGAAGGCCCGACGATTACCTATGGCAGCCCCAATTTCGTCACTGAATCATGGGAGTGCCCTGTTAATCCATCTACTAATGAAGCCTGGACCTGGGAAGAAATTAATGCCTTGCAGGCAGGCGTTACCGCCAGAGGCAACTCCAAGACTAAGCCTGCTATTATAACCCAGATTTATGTTCAGGTCAGCTATGAGTTTTCCAATATCCAGGGTGAAGTACCCATGGGTCAGCTATTTGAAATCAACCCCGCCCCGGATTATACCGGCGACCTTCTAATAAAGATATACCTCACCAATACCAATGATATACTTAAGGCATATAAATATATCAACATGAAAGTCTACATGGCTAATTCCCTTGAAGCTGAAAAAACGCCTAATTACCAGGTTCTTAGCATCGAGACCGGCGTCCTCACTTTCAATATTGTAGGTGGTTCAGCCGAAAATTATATTCTGGAGATTATTGGCGGCAGCTACCGGCTGATGTCAGATAATCCCGACGAATGGGGGATGGGATGGAGTATTACACCCGAATTTTACTGCGAGGTTTCGCAGAGGTAAGATAAGTTCATGAAACGCGCTATTGGATTAATAATCGCCGCGGCAGCCGTTATTGTTGCCATCCTCTCGGTGAGAGGTAGTCTGCCGTTTATGCCTATCTACGGCTCGTCCATGGAACCTACTCTTACTTCAGGCAGTTTGCTGATGATTGACCCCGTCGACCCGCAAGATGTAAAGATTGGCGATATTATCGTCTATAATGTTCCGCCGATGGTCCGCGATTACTATAACTACCCCCCGACAGTATCCCACCGGGTTATCGAAATCATGACTATTCCATCGCTGGGCTTCCGTACCAAGGGCGATAATACCGGCGAAGACCCTTTTACCATTAGATCGGAAGACATCCGCGGCACCGTCGGTAATACAATTCCGTACCTTGGCTTACCGCTGCTATTCTTCCAGAGTCAGCAGGGTATGATATTCGCTATCATCGCCCTTATTTTGCTGGCTATGTTCCTCTATGGCGGTGAACTCCGCCGTGGCGGTAGCTTTCTCCACCGTGGCGTTTTCTCACCCGTTATTAACGAGGAAAAACGCTCCAACCACATGCTTTCCCGCAAGATAGAAGCCACGGAAAAGAAAATGGATAAAACCGAGCAGGCACTGGAGAAATTCTCTCTCGCTGTCTCGGAATATGCCAAGCACCTGTCCAGCCATACCAGCGCTATCCAGGGTCTAGCCGAGGCCTCTCATGAGTTAAAGAAAGGCGCCGCCGAGCAGAACCGCGTCCTCGCCGCTATCATGGAAAACGTCGGCAAGGCTGATTTAAAACGGGAAACAATCACTATCAAAGAAACGAAGCCGGCTCCGCAGAAACCAGTAATTAAAGCCAAAAAGGCAGCCGAACCAGTGGAAAAGTTCCACAAAGCCTTAAAGAACGGCACGCCGGGCTGCGCCCGCAAGCGCCCACCGACCACTGAAGAAATTACATCCAAACCCAATTAGGTGTAAACTGCCGTTACCACCGCTTCTTTAGGATTATTCTCATCGAAAAATACCACGGTTACTTTACGCCCCGCCACCATTTCCCCGGATGCCACATTCCTGGCAACCGCCACGTCTTCCAGATAGACTTTATAGCCGTCCGCTAGTCGTACCGTTGCCGTATAATTAGTAGCGTTGAAGCTCTTTAGTTCCGCCTTCTTTATTATCATGCTACACTCCACCTATTTCTAAACGCTGGAAATACTCCCCGCGTTGCGGCTGGTAGACCAGCGTCATTCCCAGCACCCGCCTTTTTGCCTCTGCCAGACCGGAACTGACATCGGTTATCTCAATAACGTCATAAAGCTGCTGCCCGCAATTCACCGGCACAGTAATCATTCCCTTAATTGCGTCTATGGCCGCCTTTCTTAATAACGCCTCCCCCCGCTGATAGGCTTTCGCGGTAGTATTCAGGTTTCTGTCCTCGACATGCCATATCCGGTCGTAGAGTCGCTCTATCTCCTCCCAGTCAAAGCTATCGATTACTATCATTTTACCCTGGCTCGTATCGTAACCTTCTACCTGTGCCCGGTTGGTCCCCATAGCGCCTTGCCGGTACCTGCCTTCCAGGATTACATGCCCAACTCCATAGTTGTATTCAGCGTCGTCTCCCGACTGCGGATTGACCAGGTAGGCCTTATTCCCCTCAATGAATATCACGTCGGGCACGAAGGAAAGCAGCTTCTCGATAGCGTTTTTCCCGCTTTCGCTAGGATTCACGGTAAAATCCGGATAAAAACCCGTTACTATGGCTGATTGAGATTTTGCTTCCAGCTTCAGGCCTGCTCTTGCCAATATCACCGCGATGATGTCTTTTACGCTCTTTTCACTGGCCGTTTTGTTCCAGCGCATCTGGTGCCTCGCCGACCACTCGTTTAAAGCCCGCCACCCGTCACGCGCCCGCAGGATAACACTGGCTTTGCTGCCTTCGGTGGCATGTTCTATCGACTCCATGCAATAAGCCTGCCCTGTGCTGTATTCTGCGCCTGCCGTTGTGCGATAGCCTGGACTGAACTCCAGCTGGCAGTCGATATCCAGTGCTGCGATATCACCCTGCCCCGGCGAGGCATACTTGCCGTCATTGTTATCCAGCTCTATCATCAAAAGACCCATCGTACCGTCAATCTCCTGCCTTACGCTAACAATATCTGCCGTCAGGTCGAGGTTCTGGGATACTAACGAAGCCCTCCATATGCCGTCGGGGCTTGCCAGCCAGCCGTAATCACCGTAATGCGCCATCGCCAGTCCATATTCGCAGGAAAGATTAAAAGGTATCGGCTCTCTCCAGAGTCCCTCGTTGTAATTCACGCCTGGTAGGATATAAGACCGGAAAGGTCGATTATACGACTCGATACCACTATACTTTTCGGTGAAGAAGCAGCGGTAAACATCCGTCTTATCCAGAAAAGGCTGCTTGTATTCATATTCGCCACCCGCCGGAGCTGCGGCTAACTCTTGTAAAGCCGACCATGTTCCTGCGTTGACACTGCCTCCGTCGCCATAGACCAAGCTCCATAGCTTATTGTTGCCCGCCGTATCCTTGCCGGTAACCAGCAGGTTCCAGTCGCCGTCATAGATGCAGGACACCCCAGAAAGATTGCCGGTGGTTTTATCCCAGGCAGCTTTCGCCTGCCACTGTCCGCCGATACACTTTAAGACATATATTGTTGCCGTATCAGCGATAAAAACGGCTATATCGCCATTAGGTTTGTAAGCCGCGGCAATACCGTAGATTGCCGTAGTCTGTGAATAGTCTATAAGCTCGGCATTGCCCCAGGTCGCGCCGTAAACGGAGCTTAAAAAACGCCTGATTTCACGGTTGGTCTTTATCCAGAATATCGCTACCTCCGAGTTTAATGAAGCCGCCGCCGTCACTACGGCATTGTACTGGTCGGTATATGTCCACTGGCTGAAATCACTCCCCGGTCCCGGGCTGCTTACCCTCTGGCGGTATAGCTTCCTGGAATCGCTGGGAGGAGTTGTCCTGGCCCTGACCATCGAGCCGTCGCCGGGCATGGTCAGCGTGTGAATGTAATCAACCTCGGAGCCGTCATACAGCCTTGTCCAGCTGTACTTGTTGACCCCGGCGATTTTATTCACGGCTTCTAGTTTTATATAAGGAACGGCAATTGCCTGCTGCTGTGCCGCCAGTAGTGTCGATGTTAACGTTCGCATTTTCTCCCTCATCCCCTTTGGTTATTGTATCTTGGATATTGCCCTTCAGGGCTAAGGGCCATAGTCGGTAGTCTTACTAATATTCGGAAAGTAGGCTTCGTAAAGCGTGTTAACACTGACTCGGTTCCGCCTCCCCAGTCTCTTAAGCTCCTGCCGGAAATGCTTTAGCTTCTGATTGCCCCACTCCAGCAGCTCCCCCGGCGTTACCGTGCCCCCCACGT
>CAYGVP010000133.1:0-4445 GCA_964353385.1 uncultured Dehalococcoidaceae bacterium | reverse complement strand
GCGAGAAAGCCATGCAGCAGTTCGCCGCCGGTCATGTTCGGAGCCGAATCTTCAGGCCCCGGCAGGTTGATGAACACGATTTCCGTCATGAGTTTTTGGTACTCGATTGGGGTTGCCATAGGATTTAATCCTCCTTTTATATTTTTTCCGTACCATTAGTGCCTGTTTTGTCAAACACTAGTAAAATGGTACTACGTTCCATAATCAAGTGAAAAATAGTGTCCTTTCTATTTCTAAAACGTCCTTAAAAAATTCCATAACATTTTTTGGATATAAATCTTGTAACTTATCTTTTTTTGGAATATAATTATAAACAGTCAAGTGAGGGTATGCCGTGACTACTGAAAAAGGACGCAAACATCTTCCTCCTTACGTTTCTTACCGGACTTTCTATAATTTCATAGAACGGTTGCAGCAGCGTATACCTTCACGTATTGACCGCAGCTACTGGAGCGATATTCTTTCTGGCAGTACCGGCACGCAGCTCATGGCGGCTATGCGTTTTCTGGACCTTATCGACGTTAATGGGAAGCCTACGAAAAAGCTCGAGCCGCTTGTTTCAGCTAAAGGTGAGTCCAGGAAACGCCTTCTCCACGATGTCACTTATGACGCTTTCGACTTCGTGTGCGAGGGTTCTCTGGACCTTGAAAGCGCCACTTATTCCCAGTTGGAGGAGGTCTTTCATAGTGTATTCCAGTTGACCGATGATGTCAGCCGTAAGTGCGTGAAATTCTTTATCGCTATGGCTAACGATGCCGGCATAAATTTATCACCGTTTATTACCAAACGTACCAGGTCTACATATTCTTCTGCCGGACTGAAGACAGCGTCAAAGAAAGCCGGAATTAGGACAAAACGGAACGCGATAGTTCCACAAGACACGGATGAAATTCCAAATTCGTCTTCTTGGCATGGTATGCTTTTATCTAAGTTCCCCAATTTTGACCCGTCATGGAGCGACGAACTTAAGATGAAATGGTTTGCCGCTTTTGATGAGCTGCTTAAAAAGGAACTGAATAAAAGCTGATACGGGTCAGGATTTCTTTCACTGAACTCCCATTAATAGAGCAGCACTAACCACAAGTCTTTCACTTTTTAGCATCATCAGCAGGCTCCGTAAATACACCCCTCTTTTTTGGAGGCCATAAAAACGAAGCTACAGCTGAAATTGCAAGTATACCGATTACCGAGCCCAACGATACATAGACGGGGATATGAACCTGGACTTTAAAAATATTATAAAACAGGTCGGACGCAATTATCATTTTTACGCCGAGAAGAGTTAATATCGCCGCCAGCCCATAGTTGAGATAGGCCAGCTTATTGGTGGAACCCGCTAAAGCGAAGAACAGCGAACGTAATCCGAGAATCGCGAAGATATTTGAAGTATATACGATAAACGAATCAAGCGATATAGAGAGGATTGCGGGAATAGAGTCTACTGCAAACACAATATCCGTAGACTCGATGACAATCAATACGAGGAGCAGAGGCGTCGCCAGCAGACGGGCCTTTTCCTTGATAAAAAATTTGGAGCCGTGGTAGTTATCCGTCATAGGCAGATATTTACAGCCTAACCTGAAAAGAACATTTTTCTTTGGGTCTACCTCACCTTCCTTTTTAGTGGCTATCTTGATACCAGTATAAATGAGGAAAGCTCCGAAGATCACAATTACCCATTCCAGCTTTTGTATTATCGCCAGACCGGATGCGATAAAAATCCCGCGCGTGACAATGGCCCCGACGATACCCCAGAAAAGAACACGGTGCTGATATTCCGAAGGCACGCAAAAGCTTGAGAATATGAGCAAGAACACGAAGAGGTTATCCATGCTAAGAGACCATTCCACGATATAACCCGTAAGGAAAGTAAGTGACTTATCACGTCCATCTAAGAAATATACTAAACCCGCAAATACTAAAGCCAGACATATGTAACCGGCTGTCATCAACAACGCTTCTTTGGTCTTTAAGGTATGGGCTTTACGCTGGAAGAAACCGAGGTCCAGCACCAAAACCACCGGCACAAGAATGGCAAATATTATCCACAAGATTGTTTCATTAGACATAGTTATGCTTTTCCTGTTCTAGTTAATTACTTTGGGTTATTATCTGATTTTTTTAGGAAGCGACTGCGTAATTGACCGCACCCCGCATTGATATCTTGTCCCCGGCGCTGACGTAGAGTGACGTTGACATGGCACTGCTTAAGTTCATTTTCAAAAGCGAGCACAACTCGGTGAGATGGCGGACCGAAAGACAGTTCTGGCGTCCGGTTAGCCGGGATGAGATTTACATGGCATTTTATTCCCTGAAGCAGTTCCGTCAGGGCGTGCGCCTGCTTTATGGAATCGTTAACGCCTTGAAAAAGGGTGTATTCAAATGTCAAACGGCGTCCTGTAAGTCGGCTATACTCCCGGCAGGCAGGTATCAGCTTCTCCAGGGGATATTTCCGGTTTATAGGGACAAGCTTATTCCTTAACTTATTTTCGGCGGCATGGAGCGATACCGCCAGCCCCACCTGGAGTTTTTCCTTAGCCAGCTTCTTTATCTGCGGCACTAGTCCGGCGGTGGAGATAACCATATTCCGTACACCCAGCCCGAATCCCTCTGGAGCATTTAGCATTTCGATAGCCTGCCAGAGGTTGGCATAATTCGCCAGAGGCTCGCCCATGCCCATGAATACGATATTTGATATGTGTTGATATTTAAGGTTTTCAATGCTTTTACTACCGTTGCCTCTTTCCCGCAGGTAACGCGCAAAATGTAGCACCTGGTCGATAATTTCACCCCGCGTTAAATTACGCTCGAATCCCTGTTGACCTGTGGCGCAGAAAGGGCAGCCGATAGCACAGCCTGCCTGCGTTGAAACACAGACCGTATACCTTCCCCTCTCCCCTTCCCCGTCAAAATACATTAGCGCCGACTCTATCGTATTGCCGTCAACGAGCCTAAATAAAACCTTCACTGTATCATCTTTTCCGGTTACGCTCTGTATCGCTACCAGAGTGTGTAGCCTTATTTTTTCAGTCAGCTTTCGCCGGAAATCCAGCGGCAAATCAGTCATTTCATCAAAAGTCCACGCAAGTCGCTGATAGACCCATTTACATAGCTGACTTGCCCGATACGCTGGCTCTCCTAAAACTTCCACAAGTCGATTTACTTGAAGGCAGGTTAGGTCGGTAAAACCTGCCAGTGCTTTCGCCATTAATATTTGCTCCAAAACTTTATCTAACGCTATACGCTTGGAATTATATCATTATAGGGATGATTTCTAAAAATTAAGCTGTTGAAGACATGAAAAAAGGATTTAATTAAACTAACATAGTTTGTTGAGCACCTTATGATTGGCTATCTCCCTCGTCTCTTTCCCACCCTAGTGAGGTCAGCAAATCACCGACGGTTATATCACGATGCGCAATATGACGCAGGGATAAAGTCGGGTCGATTGTATATCTTAATCCCCTCCCCTTCCTCTTTTTCCCGATGTAACCGGCAACTGATAAATCGGCGATAATTTTACGAACCGCTCGTTCCGTAATGCCCATTTGATTTGCTAGTTCGATGGCAGTTATCTTTGGATGCTTGGCGATTAAACTTAATGCTACGGCATGTCGGGTGATAAAAGTCCATCCGGGCATGATTCTTTCTCCTTAGGAAACGGTATTAAAAATTGTTGACACTAAAGGTGCTTGGTGATATCATTCATGATGAATTTATTCATGAATATTTTAACATGCTCACATAATATTATATACCATATTTCTTTTTCTGCTTACAAGCCTTGACTGTAAAAAGGTGTATTTTTTCTAAAAAAGGTGTATAATTCAATGCTTAGACTATGGAAAAAACACAAGTTAAGGTATATAATTATTCATTGTATGTATCTGGAAGATTGAGAACCTCTGGATAATAATTATTTAAGAGCCTTTCGCGGCAGTGAAATACTGCCCTTGAAATAATGATAGGCAATGAAGGAGACCAAAAATGGTTGCTAAGAGTACACCAGAAGCAGAACAAAAGACACCTAAGTCGCCCAAAATTATGAGCAAGCCGCTCCCCCAGATTCTTGATGAGATGGACGATAATATTCGGGCAGCGGCAGAGGCTGCTCGGAAAGCTGAAGAAGCTGCCAGAGCAGCTAAAGAAGCTGCCGGAGCCGCTACTAGAGCTTCAGCTGAAGCCGAGAAACGGGCTGAAGAGGCTAAAAAAGCCGGCCAAATGGCAGCCGAGACAGCTACCAGAGCTGCTGCTGAAGCCGCCCGGAAAGCCGAGGAAACGGCTAAAGGCGCCCGCTTAGCTGCTGAAGCAGCTGGGCGTAAAGCTGAAGAAGCTGATGCTAGCGCCAAGGCTGCTATCGCAGCTTTCCGTAAAGCCGCTGAAGAAGCCACTCGGAAAGCTCAAGAGGCAGCTAATGCGGCTAGAGCCGCCGCTGAAACTGCCGC
>CAYGVP010000132.1:0-4508 GCA_964353385.1 uncultured Dehalococcoidaceae bacterium | reverse complement strand
AAGAACGCGACCTTCTTCAGGGCATTCAAGACCGAGCACGACACGACGAAGGCGAAGTTGAGAGAGATGGAGGCGGAAAACGCGCGGCTCAAGTCGGAAGCCGACGCCCGCGCGACCCAACAGCAAGCCCAGACTCAGCAGGGCCAGCAGCAGCAACAGCAAGGCGACGTGTTTGCCCAACTGGAAAGCCACCCCGCCGTGCAGGCGTATGGCGCCGCACTACAGAAGGCGTGGGATGAGGCCAATGCCAGCGGGAACATCGCCGGCTACGAGTTGCGAAAGGCCCAACTGAACCACTGGCTTGGGGGGCAGGTGCCCGCTTTGGCCCCGATGCTCGGCAGAGGGACACCCCAAGCGACAAGCGCGCCCCATGGGCCTCAACTCTCGCTGGACCAACTTCGCCAAGTCGCGCGCGAGGAAGCCCGTGGCGAACTCCGAGACGCCGATGTCACCTACGCCAAGATTTCAAGGGCCATGAAGCCCTACGAGGCGCAGTTCGGCGCCGAGTTCTTCGACCAGACGATCACGGTGGACGGCATTCCGAAAGAGCGCCGCACCGCGGTCGAGGATTTCATGGTCGAGTACAAGACGGACGACGTGGATGCGGCTATGTTCCACGTTGACCGCGCAGCGTACTTCGCCAAACGCGACGAGGCCAAGCTCGCCGAGTACCAGAATAAGGTCAAGACAGGCCAGGTTGCGGGACAACCCGCTGTGCAGGTGAGGCCAATGGCAATGCCGCCCGCGGCGCCTGACCGGCAGGCAGCCTACTTCGAGAGAATGGGCATTCCTGTTGGGAAGCCGTCGCCGTAGGTGGATGCCACAGACTCCCAGCCGCCCGTGCGTGACCGACACAACCACAGGCGACAGGAGAGACTCGTATGGGTGCAGCCGCACTTTCAATCGTGGGCGGAACCAACCGGTTCATCACCACGTACAACATGGACGTAATCGCCGAGGAGCCGATGGAGCGGCCAAACCTCGCGCCGGAGCTTTTCACCCGCAACAAGGACGCCCAGCCGCTTCTCCGGATCACGGAGATGCTGGGCCTGGAGACGGGCTGGGACGAGGTTCACAAGTGGAAGGAGGCCGAAGTCCTGGACGAGGAGGACGAGCTTTCCACTTCCGCCCCCCTGGCGGGCATCGCGGCGGGTCAACTCACCGTCAGCGACGGCAACCGATTCACCGAGCGCGACGTGCTGTTCGTGAACGACCTCTGGCACCTCTGGCTCACGGCCAACCCCATCGGCAATGTCGTGACGGGGGTGTGGCTGGACGGTCCGCCGCCAGCGGCCCTCGCCGCTGGCACGCCGGTGATCCTCATCGGCAACTCGTACTACCAGCGCGACACGCCCAACGTCTCGCCCTGGATGACGACCGTCGAGTACTACAACGCGTACCAAACGCTGCTTACGGAGGTCGAGCACACGACCAAGGCCGACGTGGGCAACTACTACTACCAGAACGAGCCTCAGCGGCTCATCGACGCCAACTTCGAGTTCCACCGCACGCTGGTCGAGAAGACCACGATCTTCGGCCAGCGATACCACAACGTCGCGGGTGCGTCGCCCGTCGGGATGCTGCGCGGCCTCTGGTTCTGGTCCACCGTGGTCACCGACGTGGGTGGCGTCGCCCTCACGGAAGACACCCTCTGCGATTGGGTGGTGGACTTCTTCCAAGGCAACCGCATGAACGTCAAGGCCGTCTGCTTCGCGTCCATGCAAGGCATTCGGCAGGTGTCCGACGCCCTCGTTGCGGGCACCCACATCCAGGTCAACATCACCCCAGACACCAAGGTATTCGGTGTCACGGCGACGACCCTGCGCGTTGCCGGCAAGGAAGTCAACTTCATCCATCACCCGCTGTTCGACCTCCACGGGTGGAATGACAAGATGCTGTTGATCAATGCCACCCCCGAGGTCCTCAAGCGGATCAACCACCGCGACGACGGCGGCACCAGGTGGCATCCCCACACCCTGCCCTACGGCGAAGACCAGTTCTTCAAGCAGGGTTCGTACAAGACCGACTGGACGATTCGCCCGTATTGGGCGGCCCAGAACATCCGGGCCATCGACGGCCTCGCCACGACCTAGAGGCGTTGAGGGGTGGGGGCTTCGGCTCCCACCCCTCGCCTCGCAACGCAAAGGATTCGGTATGCCACGCGCGACAGGAGTATGGAAACCGCCAGGGGAGCAAGGTGGAGTCGGAACCATCGAGTTGCCTGAGACTCAAGCCCCAGAGGTATCGCCCGAACCCGTGGAGGTGCCCACGCCAGTCGTGCCCCCCGACGATTACGTGCCGAAGGTGCTGTGGTCGGCATTCAGGGAGCAAAAGGTGCTCGTGCGCCACGGCGAGCCGGCGGTGTACGACCCGATGGTGCGCGGGCGCATCGTCAAGGGCCGCATGCCCAAGGTGGAAGTCCAGTTCAAGAACGGCGAACTGCTCATGCAGAAAGCCGCACTCCGTTTGGGCATGACGCCGAAGGAACTCTGGGAAATCCTCAAGGTTCATCGGTACGTCCAGAACTTCCGCATTTGGGATCACGACCTCTACCCGCAACTCACGCGGATGTGGGAGGGCAACATTGCGAACCGCGAGTATGGGCTGGACACGGCCCACCCGCGAATCATGCCCGGCAGGCGGCCCGTGACAACCCAGCGGTAAGGGGGCGGCACGTGAACCTCGGCGAGATCAGAACCAAGGTGTTGCGGCGGCTGGGCATGCGGGCCAGCGACGCGACCGTGGTGGCACTCGTGGACGAGGCGATCAACGCCAGCAACACATCGGTCAACACCGAACCAGTCAGTTCAAGGTGGCTTGGCGACGGCAGCGCCCTTCTCGCCATTACCGACACCACGGTGGCCATCGATCTGCCTGCCGACTGCCGCAACGTCAAGAGCGTCCGATTGGAGTCAACGGGCCAATTCATGACCAAGACCCGCGAGGACGTTGACGCCGCAAACTACGGCGATCCTGCGGGCAGTTCCAGGTCGCGCGGGTGCCCAGCTTCCTGGGCACAGATCAGCGGCACGGGTCCGCACGACCATCTGTACACGTTCCCCTATTCGAGTCAGGCCGACAATCTGATCGTCAAGTACGAGAAGAAGTGTGTGGAGTTGGCACTTTCCATTGACACTCCGCAGACGCCCGCAGAGTTCCACCAGATCCACGTCGAGGAAGCCGTGGCTGCTGCGGCGTCGGTGCCGCCAACGAATGAGAGCGCAGTCAGAGCGGCGAACGCTCGCGCCCAGGAACTTCGTTGCAATCTCCGCTTCGCCTATCGCGGCGCCACGCAACCGATCCAGTCCGTTCAACAGGTCAAGAGTTCCTACTGATGGGCCTGATGCGCACCTATCTCGGGGCGAGAGAAGCGGGCGGAATGAACGACCGCTGGTACGGTGCCGTGTCCGATCTCGGCAACCTCCGCGCGCTCCGCAACATCACCACCCATCGCGGGCAATGGCGCTGGCGCGAAGGCCACGACCGCAGCAACGTGACCCGCATCCCCATCGACCAGTGCATCGGCTTCAAGGATTACCGCGACAGCGTGGGGTACTCGCATCGCATCGTCGTCGGCGACGACTCGACCATCTGGCACTCGCTCGACGGCGGCGTGACGTATGCCCAGTGCGTCATCCACGACACCGTGACGTGGGATGGCACATATCAGGCACAATTCGCGGTGTGGAAAGACGACTGCTTCATCTGCATCGGCAGCCTCAACGGGGTGGGGAAGAACCTCCGATTCCGTGGCCTCGACCAGGCCGTGGTGGGCGTGGGCCTCGACGGCCCTACCGCGGCCCCGACCGTCGCCGACGCGGGCGTGGGCACGATGGCTGCGGGCGATTACGTGTTCAAGGTGATCTTCCGCGACGTGACGGATGCAGACCGGACATTCGACAGTTCGGGCAGTCCCGACTCCGCGGTCCAGACCATCCTCATCAACCACAACATTACCGTGGGCCTGCCCGTCTGGGTGGGCACGGGGCGCACCATCCATCGGGTGATCTACCGCAGCGACGCGGGTGCCGACTTCCGCTACCTCGCCACGGTCGCCGACAACACGACGCTCTTCTATACCAGTGCTACTGTGGACATTGCGACCAACGAGTTGTGGCACGAGCGGACGCCCATCTATGTCTGCAAGTCCGTGGCCGTCCTGCCCAACGGCGTGGTCAAGTGGGGCAACGACGTAACCAACAACCTGCCCGCCGCCGTCTACACCAGCTACAACGAGACGGAACCTGAAGCTCTCGCGTGGGATGCCGACACGGGCGAGGAAGACCCCGCCTACGCGGGCAGCAACCACGACCCCATCACGGGCATGTTTGGCACGTCCGACGGGATCGCCGTGTTCAAGCGGAAGGATGGCGTGTGGTACATCTCCCGCGACTGCCCTGAGTTGTGCGCTCGAACCATATCGGGCGTCGGGTGCGTCTCGTGGGCGACCATCCAGGCCGTCGGTGACGAACTGGCGTGGCTCTCCGCAGAGGGCGGGCGGATCGCCG